>PBRP01000086.1 GCA_002726655.1 Gammaproteobacteria bacterium | reverse complement strand
AGCCAAAACTAGGGCCAAAGCCAAAACTAGGGCCAAAGCCAAAACTAGGGCCAAAGCCAAAACTAGGGCCAAAGCCAAAACAGTGACCCGGAAAAAGGTGCCTGTGAAAACCAAAATAAAGGCCAAAGCAAAAAAGAAAGTGACGGCCAAGAGTAAAGTAAAGGCAAAAAAACAAACACCCCGTAAATCAACCGCGACAACAAGAGCTACAATAGCAGCAAAAACGACACCAAAAAAACCTACTTCTGGCGGCAAAGCAAAAGCTAAACCAACAGCCACAGACAAGAAAAAAGCTGCAAAGAAAATTGCAGCAATAAGGAAAATTTCTCCTAAGAAGGCTGCTCCTAAAAAGACGGCTACAAAGAAAGCCGTGCCTAAGAAAGCAAAAGTAAAAGCAGCCAAGACCACCAAAAGAAAGACCGCGACTAAATCAAAAACTCGCAAGAGTAAAAAAGATGGCTACATGAATGAAGAGCAGCGGAAACACTTCAAAGGACTGCTGCTGATCTGGAAGACCCAGTTGATGGAAGAAGTAGACCGCACTGTTACTCATATGAAAGACGAGGCTGCAAATTACCCTGACCCTTCTGACAGGGCTAGTCAGGAAGAAGAATTCAGCCTGGAACTACGTACCAGAGATCGAGAACGCAAGCTCATTCGAAAGATAGACAACACTATTGAGCTGATTGAGCAGGATGAGTACGGCTATTGCGAGTCTTGCGGAATCGCAATCGGCGTTCACCGCCTGGAAGCTCGTCCGACTGCTACGCAATGCATCGACTGCAAAACACTCGACGAGATGAAAGAAAAGCAACTGCACGGCTAAAAATCACCCTTGCTGGACGGCCTATAATGTTGACCAGCAACTACATTGGCAGATTTGCTCCATCACCAACAGGACCGCTACACCTGGGATCCCTGGTAGCAGCAGTTGCCAGCTTCCTGGACGCTAAAAAAAATGAGGGAACCTGGTTACTCAGGATCGAAGACCTGGATCCCCCAAGAGAATCCGATAGCGCCCCTGGCACTATCGTTGAACAACTCATTGCACACAACCTCCACTGGGATGGCGACATCCTGTATCAAAGCTCAAGGCTCGACGCCTACTCCGAGGCATTAGACAATCTCCAACGCCTGAGTCTTATTTACCCGTGTGATTGTGCTCGAAAAAAATTACCTGCCGTATACCCGGGAAACTGCCGAAACAAATCATCGGAAAAAGTTCTAAGGCCCTATGCTCTTCGACTTCTCCTTGATACGCCTGTAATAAGCCTTGTTGATGACATTCTTGGCCCTCAACGATGGCAGATTGACAGAGAAATGGGGGATTTCATCATCAAACGTAAAGATGGGCTATTTTCATACCAACTCGCGGTTGTCGTAGACGATGCATTCCAGCATGTAACCCATATTGTCAGAGGAGCTGACCTGCTGGATTCAACTCCCAGGCAAGTTCATCTTATGGAGAAGCTTAATTTGCCGATTCCTAATTACCTGCACTTCCCTGTCGTACTGGGAGCTTCCGGAGATAAGTTGAGCAAACAAACTCACGCGACCCCTGTTTCAAACCAGAATGCCCTGGATAATCTGAAACAAGCGCTGAGATTGCTCGGTCAACAAGTTCCAGATTCAGTGGATACCGTTACGCTGCTAGAGGAGGCTATCGCGAACTGGAATCGGAACCTGATTCCAAAACAGCTCTCAGTACCCCTGATGTAGATGATTGCATAATCGATGGCCATCACCCTTGGGACAGAACAATTCTTAGCTTCAGGATCACACTTCAGAGTTGACTTCGTCATCCAAATCGTTGTTTAGTTCACAGTTCAGCATATCAGCTCTGATACTAGCGGGAGAGTATGAGCCGAAAAAATGTTCTTATAGTCGAAGATGAAATTGTAGTCAGATCCTCGCTCAAGAAATTCCTCGAGAAAAAAAATTATAATGTTTATGAGGCAGGTTCCGTAGAGGAGGCTGTGAACCAGGATCTCAGTAGATTCTGTCTGATCATCACCGACCTGAAACTACTAGGACCACCGGGTACTGACATCATTTCGTTAGTACCTAATACCCCCGTGCTGGTGATGAACTGCAATCCCAGTCTGAAGTCTGCCGTTGATACAATGAAACTCGGCGCGGCGGACTACATAGCAAAACCATTTGACTATGAAAGCCTGTTAAGCACCATTCATGAACTCACCAATGACCCTAACGAGGCAGCACCGGGGACCAACATGCTTGGAACCTGTGATGCCATGGTGGAGCTATTCAGCCGTATCAATAAGGTCGCCCCAACCAATTCAACTGTACTCATAATTGGGGAATCCGGCACCGGAAAGGAACTCGTTGCCAAGGCAATTCACAATGAAAGCGCACAATCATCCAGGCCGATGGCCTTGCTCAACTGCGCAGCTATTCCGCACACTTTGATTGAATCAGAACTCTTTGGTCACGAGAAAGGAGCGTTTACCGGTGCCACGAATGCACATATCGGCTTGGTTGAGGCCGCTGATGGCAGCACCCTGTTCCTGGATGAAATTGGTGAACTCACCCTCGAAGCCCAAGCCAGACTTCTTCGCGTACTACAGGAAGGTGAAGTTCGTCGAATCGGCTCGGTTAAAACAAAAAGGGTATCAGTGAGACTAATTGCTGCAACTCACTGCGATCTGCAGACCCTGGTGGAGGATAGGCAATTTAGGGAGGACCTGTATTACCGGCTAAACGTCTTTAAGCTTGAATTACCACCTCTCAGAGACCGAAAGGATGACCTGATGCTGATCGCCGATCATGTCCTCAAACGCGCAGCAAAAAAATTCAAGAAACCTGGGCTGGCATTCACCGACCAGTGCCGGGACGTAATCTCCCGGTTTAATTGGCCAGGCAACATACGTGAACTGGAAAATGCAATCGAACGAGCAGCGATACTCTGTGATGGATGTACTCTAACACCTGAACTGCTTGCACTGGAGCCCAGCATACCCGCCCAGCCATATCCCATCACCGACACCTCCCCTGAGGAGGATAATGTTTCTCTCGAGGACTACTTCCTGAAATTTGTACTGCAGCACCAGGACCAGATGACAGAAACACAGCTCGCGCTGAAGCTCGGGATCAGTCGCAAAAGCCTTTGGCAGAAAAGACAGAAGCTGGATATTCCACGTAAGAGCCCAAGACGCAGGTAAAATGTTGACCAGGCCACTACTAGCAGGCTGCTGAAAAGCAGACTGTTAGACCGATACACGGATGTATCGACCGCAAATCAACGACGTAAGCTGTTGATTTGTCGCCAGCGGGCTGAGACCCGCGACCCTGAAAAAGTGCAGGAAAGCCCTTCTTCAGCAATCTGCCAGTGTTACCAAATTACACGTTTCAACGTAACTATGGGTAACACTGTTACCGGAAAGTAGACTTGATTTTTCTACATCTAGTTGATTTTATTACGTAAATGCAACTGGCACAGTTACTGCTTCGCATTGTGCCGGAGAAAAACGACGAGAATACTAATAATATTTTCTCTATTGACCGATTCGATGATAGGTAAGCAATTACACAGCATCGGATTAAATAATAAGAACAACAAAGCAAGAATAATAATAATACTGGCTCGCTGAGTGGGAAAAGCTCGCTTTTCCCATTTTATTTTGTCTTTGAAAAAAGCAACAAGCCCCAACCCCTTCCTGTCGCCCATACCTAACTGGTTCCTGTCCGAAGAGGGTATATTTTTCTATATGTAACGACATAACAATAATGTTAGGTATATATATCAATCACTTACAATGGAATATCGGACTCGTACAAGAGTCCGTTCGATATTAGAAAACGGGGGGAAACTAGCTGGTCCCTGTCCATAAATTGCACAATGTGAACCAAACCTGCAAAACAAATAAACCGTTAACCTATAAAAACAAGCACTGGCAAAAAAAAGTGGCCGCCTAAGGGAGCCCCACCTAGGGGGCCGCCTAGGATAGCCATCTCGAGGTTAGAAAACGGACAAGAACTGGCTAGTCTGGTAAAATCATACCCTTGATTCACGATTCTCAGACAACTCTTCTTGTGCCCTTGACCCGTACAATAGAGTCTTACTCACATCGCGATGGCTTTCCCTACCAGAAGCGTTCTCAATACTTTAGATGAAGCGAAACCGCTTTTGGTCCACCAATGAAAGATGACGCGACACCGCTCCCGCTTGACCACATCAGCGTAAATGCACTAAAAGTTGTCAAACGATTGACCGAGCATGGCTTCGAGGCATATCTGGTAGGCGGATGTGTACGAGATCTGTTACTGGGAAGATCACCAAAAGACTTTGACGTTGCAACGGACGCTCACCCAGAGGAAGTTCGCGATATTTTCAGAAACTCGCGCAGCATCGGTAGGCGATTTCGTATCGTCCATATTCGTTTTGGCCGAGAAATAGTTGAGGTCGCCACCTTCCGTGGTCCCCACAAAGAAATCGATGAGGACAGCCATTCAGTCGGCGGTATGATCCTTGATGACAATGTCTATGGAACCTTCGAAGACGATGTGTTCCGCCGTGATTTCACAATGAATGCGCTGTACTACAATATTGACTCCAATGAGATTCTTGACCTGGTAAATGGTCAGGATGACATCAAGGCAAAGCGCATACGTCTCATTGGTCCTCCTGATAGCCGCTATCGAGAGGACCCTGTTCGTATGTTGAGAGCAACACGATTCAAAGCCAAACTCGGGTTCACTATTGATGAGGAAAGCGGTTCCTTGATCCGTGAAATTGGATACCTACTGCAGGACATACCACCAGCACGCATTTTTGAGGAGGTCTTGAAGCTGTTTATGAGCGGGTATGGCGTAGCAACATTTGAGGCCATGCTCGAATATGAGCTCTTTGGCTGGCTGTTTCCAGCGACCAGACGTTCAATGGATAGTACACCGGCAGAAAAGCTAATACACCTTGCCCTTACAAGCACAGACAATCGAATTGCCAATGATAAGCCCGTTACCCTTGCATTTTTGTTTGCAGCTTTGCTCTGGTATCCATTTGTCGAAGACAAGAAACGTCTGGAGGAGGGGGGCGTAACCCATGTTGAGGCATCCCACGAAGCCAGCGCAAACGTGATTGCCAACCAGCAGCTTTTTACCTCAATACCCAGGCGTTTTTCCGGCCCAATGAGAGACATCTGGAACCTGCAGTTTCGACTGCCCACCCGCCACGGTCGAAAACCAGAAATACTCCTTTCACACAAACGCTTTCGAGCCGCTTATGACTTTCTCTTGCTCCGCGAGGACTCGGGGGAAAACCTCGATGGGCTTGGCAAGTGGTGGACCGATTACCAGGAAGCTGATGAAGCAACTAGAGATAAACTCAAACACCAACCGACCGGCAATAAGAAGAATCGCAAAAGAAGACGCCGACGCCGGGCCAATAAAAATGAAACGAACACGAATACTTATCCGCTCTAGGCGTTTTTCGCTAAACCTGGAGAATCAGACGCTATACGGCTGCAAAACCAGAGTGCCTCACCTTTAGTCATCCTGAGTGGAGCGGCGAAGGCCGCGAAGTCGAAGGATCTCGCTTTTGGATTGGCAGACCAGATCTCTCCACTAGGGCCACTAGCCTGGACATTTCATGAAAGCGGCTAAAATAAGTTGTTAACATCAGCAATTTCAACATGTTATATGTGATTTCCTCGTTTTCTCTAGAGTACAGTTTGTACCTGATCGGTTTTAGGATGGTCCGGGCTAGTTGGCCTCCAGTCGAGATGACCCGATTTTACTATCCCAGGGATAACAAGAGTTTAGTGCCGGGCACGTTTCCAATCGAAACAACCAGAGAATTTTCCCCCAGAAGGTTTCCCCAGAGAAGCCACTGTGGCACATTACTGATATCACGAATTTCAAGGAGCCTGACATGTCAGAAGCCAAGGTCTATCCAATAAATAAGGATGCTGAGTCCAGAGCGTACATACATAACGACCAGTATCTGGACATGTATAAAGCTTCAATCGAGCAGCCAGAGGAATTCTGGGCACAGCAGGCAAATGACTTTATTACTTGGTTCAAACCATGGGACACTTTGACCGAATCAGATTTCGACAAGGGAGAAGTAAAGTGGTTTATCGGCGCTGAGCTCAACGCCTCCTACAATTGCATTGATCGTCATCTCGAAGAACGAGGTGACCAGGTCGCTATTATATGGGAAGGCGATGATCCAAACGATGACGCCAAGATTACCTACAACGAATTGCACGAGAAAGTCTGCCGCATGGCCAATGTCCTTAAAACCAGGGGCGTTAAGAAAGGAGATCGTGTCTGCATCTATATGCCCATGATTCCAGAGGCCGCATTCGCAATGTTGGCTTGTGCACGAATTGGCGCCATCCATTCTGTCGTGTTTGGAGGGTTTTCCCCTCAGGCATTGCAGGACAGAATTCTGGATTCCGACTGCCAGACACTTATTACAGCTGACGAAGGGGTAAGGGGGGCCAGAGCTATTCCCCTCAAATCAAATGCAGACCGTGCACTTGAGAAGTGTCCAAATGTCCATACGGTACTGGTGATCAAGCGAACAGGTGCTGATATAGCGTGGAATGACGACCGTGATATCTGGTATCACAGCGCCATAGAAAGCGAGCCCGCTACCTGCGAGCCCGAACACATGAGCAGTGAAGATCCACTTTTCATCCTCTATACATCCGGTTCGACCGGAAAGCCAAAGGGTGTGCTACACACAACTGGTGGCTATCTGCTGCAGGCAGCACAAACCCATAAATACATTTTTGACTATCACGACGGAGATATCTACTGGTGTACCGCCGACGTCGGTTGGGTAACGGGCCATACCTATATCGTCTACGGCCCTCTTGCCAATGGCGCTACGACAATAATGTTTGAGGGGCTGCCAACCTATCCGGATTCATCAAGATGTTGGCAGGTTGTAGACAAACATCAGGTGAACATTTTTTATACCGCACCTACTGCACTTCGTGCTCTTATGGCACAAGGTGATGATTTCGTTACCAAAACATCAAGACGGTCATTGCGCCTTCTCGGGACCGTTGGGGAGCCAATTAATCCAGAAGCATGGGAGTGGTATTACCACACAGTCGGAGAGCAAAGATGCGCCATCGTCGATACCTGGTGGCAAACTGAAACCGGCGGCATCATGATCACACCCCTGCCCGGTGCGACAGCATTGAAACCCGGTTCTGCGACACGACCATTTTTTGGAGTAAAGCCAGTATTGATGGATGCAGATGGCAATGAGATTGAGGGTCCGGGTTCAGGAAACCTGGCAATCGATCGTTCCTGGCCAGGGCAGATCCGCACCGTATTTGGTGACCATGCACGCTGTATTGAAACCTACTATTCATCCTACAAGGGGTACTACTTCACTGGCGATGGGGCTCGCCGCGATGAAGATGGATATTACTGGATTACTGGCCGTGTGGACGATGTACTGAACATTTCTGGCCACCGCATGGGCACAGCGGAAGTGGAAAGTGCCCTGGTTCTGCACGAGAAAGTTGCCGAGGCTGCTGTCGTAGGTTTCCCACACAGCATAAAGGGCCAGGGAATCTATGCCTACGTCACACTGATGCACGATGTTGAAGGCACCGACGAGTTGAAGGAAGAGCTCAACCAAATGGTGCGCAGTGAAATAGGAGCCATCGCAAAACCGGATATCCTGCAGTGGGCTCCTGGTCTTCCAAAAACAAGATCGGGGAAGATTATGAGGCGGATTCTACGCAAAATTGCCGAAAACGAACTGGACAACCTGGGAGACACTAGCACCCTGGCCGACCCGGCAGTCGTGGATGACCTTATAAAAAACAGCCCGGTGACGGAATAGACCTTGCCGACAGTTATCCTGGTTCACGGGATATTGATGAATGGGTGGGAGATGACCCTGCTAGGCAAAAGATTAGAAGCAGCAGGTTACTTGACCAGGCGATTTTCCTACCCAAGCGTTCACAGGTCTCTCGCTGACAATACCAATCTACTACATCAATTTCTGGATGAAATTGATGATACAGAGATCCATTTTGTTGCCCATAGCCTCGGTGGGCTGTTGGTACGAAATCTAATCAATACCTATCCCCATGACGTCCAAGGGAGGGTGGTTACTCTGGGCACACCACATCAGGGTAGCCAGGTGGCCAGGATCATGCGCCGTTCCTGGATAGTCTCCAGGCTACTGGGTAAAGGTCTGGCATCGCTCTTAACGAATATCCCGCTCAGTCAACGCTTCTCTGAATTTAACAGCCCTGAAATTGGCAGTATTGCAGGGAATAAGCCCCTGGGAATGGGAATGCTACTTGCCAGCATGGCAAAGCCTCATGATGGTGCCGTTCAGTTGACTGAGACGAAATTTGACCAGATGACGGATTACCGTGTGGTAGCCACCAATCACATGGGGTTGCTCTTTTCCCGATCGGTAGCAGCTGAGGTAATCCAGTTCCTCAGAACGGGATACTTTCTGCCAGAAACCGCGTAGCAGTAGTCATAACAGACCACAAAAATTGTAGCACTGGAGCTTTAGCCCGAATAGAAAATAAACTATTCGAACCATTTCTCCAGCACTATCTCGTACGGCACCTACAGGTTAGGTAATTCCTAACAGGTCAATACCTAACTCGCTGCTTCCTCTGACTCAGAATCCGATGCCTCCGCGGAGTTGTCATCGGACTCCTTTGCCGGCAGTTCCTTAATGGAAAGCTTGATTCGACCCCGGTCTACATCGAGGACGATAACATCGATTACCTGCCCTTCCTTGAGATAATCAGTCACCTTCTCAACTCGCTCCTTGGCAATCTGAGAAATGTGAACGAGACCATCCTTACCCGGCAGTATCGTAACGAAAGCCCCAAAATCAGCGATTTTCGCGACCTTCCCTGTATAGATCTTGCCAACCTCAGCTTCTGCAGTGATGGCTTCGACCATCGCAACTGCAGCATCACGTGACTCTGCACCTTCACCAAAGATCGTAATCGTGCCGTCATCATCAATATCAACTGTGGCGCCCGTTTCCTCCGTTATCGAACGAATAGTTGCGCCCCCCTTGCCAATGACGTCACGAATCTTGTCAGTTTCGATCTTCATGGAGACCATAGCAGGTGCATTCACGGATACATTGTCTCGCGAACGTCCGAGAACCTTATTCATCTCATCAAGAATATGTAGACGCGCTTCCTTGGCTTGTTCGAGTGCCGTTTCCATAATCTGCTCTGTAATTCCCTGGATCTTAATATCCATTTGCAGTGCAGTAACACCGGTTGATGTTCCAGCAACCTTGAAATCCATATCACCAAGATGATCCTCGTCACCCAGAATATCTGTCAAAACAGCAAAATCATCATCCTCTTTTACAAGACCCATGGCGATACCGGCGACAGGTGCCTTGAGGGGAACACCTGCATCCATCAAGGACAGGCTGGCCCCGCACACGCTTGCCATGGAGGATGAACCATTAGACTCGGTAATTTCTGAAACTACTCGTGTTGTATATGGCCAGTCTTCAGCACTTGGAAGTACAGCCGTAATTCCACGTCGCGCTAAACGGCCATGGCCTATCTCACGCCTCTTGGGTCCACCTGAAAATCCTGTTTCACCAACACTGTAGTGTGGGAAATTGTAGTGCAGCATGAAGTTATCGCGGTAGGTTCCCTGCAGCGCGTCAATAATTGCTGAATCACGCATAGAGCCTAAAGTGGTCGTTACTATTGCCTGCGTCTCCCCACGAGTAAACAATGCTGACCCATGGGTCATAGGCAAGTTACCAACCTCGACGTTAATATTACGGACGGTCCTGTTATCTCTTCCATCTATTCGAGGTTCACCAGCGATGATCGCCCGGCGCACCGTTTTCTTCTCGACACGGCCAAACACCGAGAGAACCTCGTCACTATCCGGACCTTCACTAGCGACTAACTCACTAGCCGCCTGCTCTCGAAGTTCCGCGAGTCGATTCTGGCGCTCCATCTTGTCGGTAGTTTTGTATGCTTCTGCGATGGCAGTGCCAAATTTTTCTGATACAGACTCGACCAGAGAAGCATTTTCTTCTGCCGGCTGCCATTCCCAGGCATCTTTTCCCACTTCTGCCTTTAGTTCGTTAACAGCCCTGATAATCACTTGCATTTCCTGGTGGGCATACAGCACCGCACCCAACATCTGATCCTCTGTTAATTCCTGAGCCTGTGATTCAACCATCAATACAGCTGATTCTGTACCAGCCACGACCATATCCAGATCAGAGCTTACAAGCGCCTCAAACCCTGGGTTCAGTACGTATCCATCCTGGGTGAAACCAACTCTGGCGGCACCAATGGGTCCGCTAAAAGGAATGCCTGACAAACTCAATGCCGCGGATACACCGATCATAGCGGGGATATCAGGATCAACATCTTTATGTGCTGATATTACCTGGCATGTGACCTGAACCTCATTCATAAAACCTTTAGGGAACAGGGGCCGTATTGGTCTGTCAATCAGGCGGCAGGTCAGCGTTTCCTTCTCAGTAGGACGGCCTTCTCGTCTAAAGAAGCCACCTGGAATTTTTCCGGCCGCATAGGTTTTCTCTTCATAATTAACCGTCAGTGGAAAGAAGTCCTGCCCTTCTCTTGCGCTTTTCGTTGCCACCACTGCTACTAGTACAACGGTTTCCTTCATAGTAACCACTACCGAAGCGGTAGCCTGCCTGGCAATCTTACCGGTCTCTATCATGACCTCGTGGTCACCATATTGAAATTTCTTACTAACTGAATTCATATTCTTCTCCTACTATTCCTGTTTCAGCCCGCAAACTTTTGCGGCTGATTGTTATCGACGCAACCCTAATTTCTTGATCAACTGGGTATAGCGTTCTGAGTTCTTGTTGCGAAGATAGTTAAGTAACTTTCTTCGTTGACTAACCATCCTGAGCAATCCCACTCTTGAGTGGTGGTCACCACTGTGTTCTTTAAAATGTTCCTGAAGCTCTTCGATGTTTGCTGTTAAGAGGGCAACCTGGACCTCAGGTGATCCCGTGTCGTTCTCTGACGTACCAAACTCCTTTACTATTTCAGACTTTCTTGTAGCTGTTAATGCCATTTCTTTATCTCCATAAAATATGCCCAAACCACCTATCGATGGCCATTTAATTTAAGCAAGTACATCCGCGCATATTTGCAGATGCCTTACAGTCTTAATCCATTCCAACCAATCTTCTCGGAGCTATCCTTCCGTCTTCCAGTATCTCTCCAATTCCGACAAAAGACTCACCGGCTGTATCCTCACCGGCCGTATCCTTACCGGCCGTATCCATCCCAGAATCGTCAGATTCGGAGAAAATTCTTACCCAACCCTTTGTCGGAGCGTTCGCGGTTTGAACCGGTTGGCCCTGACGCAAATACGAGGCGGTCACGGCAGTAAGCTGAACCGAAGGCCAGTGAGTAACCGCCGCACTTGGCGGTAACAACTTCCCATCCAGAGCAGACAACCCATCGGAATCACGCAACTGCCTTAGAACTTCCAAACTACAGGTTTCATCAATATCAAATGCACCTGATTCCAGTCGTCTGAGCTCTATCACGTGGGCGCCGCATCCGAGATCCTGCCCAATCTCCTCCGCCAGGCATCGTATATAGGTGCCTTTACTACAGAGAATATTTAACACAATCTCATCTCGCTCATGGCTCACCATATCCATCTCAAAAACCGTTACACGACGACTTTTTCTTTCAACCTCTATGCCCTGGCGAGCTAGTTTGTATAGAGGTACGCCATTTACCTTCAGGGCTGAATACATTGAGGGTACCTGTGATATCACACCCCTAAATTTATCCAGAACAACTTCCAGCTGACCCTTTGAAACCTCTGGAAATGCATCGGTAACCGATACTATCTCACCATCAGCATCGCCCGTGGTAGTAACAACACCCAACTTAATAGTCGCCAGATATCGCTTATTTGCTTCGAGGAGGAACTGCGAAAATTTAGTAGCTTCACCGAAACAAATGGGTAACACGCCCGTCGCCAGAGGGTCCAGGCTTCCGGTATGGCCAGCCTTGGCGGCCTGATAGATCTTCTTGGCTTCCTGAAGCGCGCCATTTGAAGTCATTCCCGCCGGTTTGTCCAGCAATAAAACCCCATTTACACGTCTGCCTCTACGGGACTTCCCACCCACTCTAATTCTCCGCCCCATCATGCCTGCGCAAGTCTTCAGCCCTCGCTTCATCGATTGCCTTGGAAATCTTTGCACCACTTTCAATGGTCGCGTCGTAATGAAAGCGAAGTTTTGGTGTAGTCCTGGTGGACATCACCTTTGAAAGGTGTGTGCGCAAAAATCCACCTGCTCCGTTAAGAACTTTCTCAGCATCTGCTGCGTTGGTTTCGGGGAGCATGGTGAAGTACACATCTGCAAATGCCAGATCTCGGGAGACCTTAGCGTCGTTAATAGTGATCATCCCCAGACGAGGATCTTTGATTTCTCTTTGAATCAGGGTCGACAGCTCCCTTTGAATCAGGTCTGCAATCCTGCGTCCTCTGCTAAATTCCCGTGGCATCTGCTCTACAATCGAACATTCGATTGCCTACAATTCTCTTGCGACTTCACGGGTATCAAATACTTCAATTTGATCCCCGACCTTGACGTCATTATAGTTTTTGACGCCAATACCACACTCGGTGCCGCTTCTTACATCCGCAACTTCATCCTTGAAACGACGAAGCGATTCCAGTTCACCCTCATATATCACGATGTTGTCTCGCAACACTCTGATCATCTTACTTCTTGAAACGGTCCCATCGACAACCATGCAACCCGCAATATCTCCAAATTTTTTGCTGCTGAAAATGTCCTTAACTTCAGCTATACCAACGATTTCCTCTCTGACTTCCAGTGACAACATCCCGCTTAACGCATCTTTTACATCATCGACGAGGTCATAAATCACCTTGTAATAACGCAGATCAATACCGTTGGCTTCAATAATTTTCTTGGCTGAGTTTTCCGCCCTGACGTTAAAACCAAAGATCACCGCTCCCGACGTACTGGCATAAGTAGCATCCGATTTAGAAATACCGCCTACACCAGAGTAAACAACATTTACCTTAACTTCGTCATTACCCAGGCTCGCTAACGCCGATACGATGGCTTCCAGAGACCCACGCACATCTGCTTTGACTATAATATTCAACAACATGGTGTCACCGGAATCGAAGGACTCAAGGAGGTTATCAAGGCTGATGGATGGCGTAGCCAGCCTTTCTTCCTTGGCCTTGTCCTTTCTGAATCCTGCAACCTCTCTTGCGCGCCTCTCATCTTTTGTGACCATGAAACTGTCGCCGGCAGCTGGCGTACCATCTAGCCCCAGAACTGCAACCGGCGTGGCCGGTCCCGCTGCATCTACTCGTAAACCATTCTCGTTACTAAGTGCTCGTACACGCCCGAACTGCTCACCAGCAACTATAATATCGCCTCGTTTCAGGGTTCCGTTTTGTACCAGCAATGTAGCTATTGATCCTTTACCCTTGTCTAGTTCTGACTCAATCACAACCCCCCGGGCAGGACCATCTTCAACTGCGGTCAATTCGAGAAGTTCAGCCTGCAAATTTATCGCTTCAAGAAGGTCGTCGACTCCCTGACCCGTAAGCGCCGAAAGCGGTATAAATTGTGTGTCGCCTCCCCAATCATCAGGTATGACTTCACGTGCAGCCAGCTCACTCTTAACTCTTTCAGGATCAGCACCTTCCTTATCTATCTTGTTAACAGCAACTACGATCGGTGCCCCTGCACCTTTTGAGTGAGCTATAGCTTCTTCGGTCTGTGGCATAACACCATCATCCGCTGCAACAACAAGAATAACGATGTCAGTAGACTGAGCACCACGAGCACGCATGGCCGTGAATGCCGCATGTCCAGGGGTATCAATAAAGCAAATATCGCCGTGCTCGGTACTTACGCGGTAAGCACCTATGTGTTGGGTTATTCCGCCCGCCTCTCCGCTGGCAACTCGCGAATCACGAATATAGTCCAGCAGGGATGTCTTGCCGTGGTCCACATGGCCCATAACCGTGACCACAGGTATCCTTGGCCTGGCTTCACTTTCATAAATCAAATCATCCTCAAGGGATTTTTCAACCGCATCAGCATCAATGATCATGACGGAGTGGCCAAACTCTTCCACAACCAGTACCGCAGTATCCTGATCAATCGCCTGGTTAATATTTGCCATCACGCCAAGGTTCATTAATACCTTAATGACATCAGCCGCTTTAACAGACATGCGCTGCGATAGCTGTTGTACCGTAATGGACTGAGCGAGCTCCACTTCTTGTATCTGGCTTTCTGTGGGCGCCTGAAATTTGTGCTGCAGACCCTTGGGCTTAGCAATCGCTGCTCGTTTTGGCCTCGACCCTGCCGTTAAACCCAGGGTAGCGGTTCCATCCTTGGTGGTAGTTTCTGAAGCTTCATCCTCCAGAATCTCTTCTACTTCATCCTCAAGGATTTCCTCAACTTTTCGCTTGCGATCACCGTGCTTGGATTTCTTCTGCTGCAAATCCACTTCATCAAGGTCATGCCGATCTCGCTTATCTTTCCGGTCACTAACCTTGCTCTCTTGCAACTCGTCATCGTCACCAGTTTTCTTACCTTGCGTCTTTGCCGCAGCCTTGGCCTTCTTTTCTTCCTCTTTCGCCGTAAGTGCAGCAAGGTCTGCCGCCTTTTTAGCTGCTTCCTCGCGCTGCTTCTCTGCCTCTGCCTCAAGCTCAGCATGAGCTGCACGACGTCTGGCCTCTTCATCCGACGATTGGCTTGTATCGACAGCCACTTCCGGAGTTTCAACCGGAGCCTTTACTTCTTCTTTCTCTACAGCGCTTCGTCGTACATAAGTTCTCTTCTTACGAACTTCAACATTGACAGTCCGCCCTCGACCGGCGCTACCAGCCGTCTTGAGAGTGCTTATGGTTCGACGCTTGAGGGTTATCTTTTTCGGCGCGCTCTCGGCTTCACCGTGCGCTTTTTTCAGATGAGACAGCAGTTCCTGTTTCTGTTCTTCACTGACAGTGTCTTCTTCCTTTTTTTGGGGCAGCCCAGCTTCTTGCATCTGTAGCAATAAGCGGTCAACAGGCGTTCCAATCGTCCCTGCCAGTTGTTTTGCCGTCACATCAGTCATTCAATCTACCTTAACTATTGGGTCCAGCTTTTTCAGTCTAACCATCTTCTGCTTCCCCTTCTGCATCTTCGAACCAGGGAGCCCGCGCTGTCATAATTAGTTCACCCGCACGTTCCGAGGGTAAGTCTTCGATGTCCAAAAGGTCATCAATTGCCTGTTCCGCCAGATCTTCCATTGTCACCACACCTATTGCAGCAAGCTGGAAGGCAGTTCGCCTATCCATACCGTCCATTTCAAGTAAATCAGCAGCTGGTTCCGATTTGCTGATTTCCTCTTCACTGGTCAATTCCATGGTTGTCAGCGCATTCTTCGCCCTATTTCGCAATTCTTCTACGATTTCCTGATCAAAACCTTCAATGGCAATCATCTCCTCAATTGGGACATAAGCTACCTCTTCCAGTGAAGTAAAACCTTCTTCTACGAGCACGATGGCAACATCTTCATCAACATCAAGTTGCTCCATGAAGCTTTCCATAATCGAGCCGGCTTCCTGTTCGTGTTTCTCTCCGGCTTCTTCTTCCGTCATGATGTTGAGATCCCATCCTGTAAGCTCGCTGGCGAGTTTTACATTCTGGCCTCCGCGTCCGATCGCCTGCGCAAGGTTTTCCTCTGAAACCGCGATATCCATACTTTTTGTTTCTTCTTCTACAACAATTGAAACGACTTCTGCAGGGGACATAGCGTTAATTGCAAGCTGAGCAATATTGTCATCCCAGGGAACAATATCTATGCGCTCATTGCTAAGTTCACCAGAAACTGCCTGGACCCGAGAACCTCTCATTCCAACACAAGCACCTACTGGATCAATTCGCCCATCATTGGTTTTTACGGCTATTTTGGCCCTCGATCCCGGATCCCTCGCTGCACCGAGGATTTCTATAATTCCATCGGAAATTTCTGGTACTTCGATCTTGAACAACTCAATCAACATTTGTGGAGAGGTTCGCGTCAGTGCCAATTGAGGTCCCCGCGCTTCCGGTCGTACTTCTTCCAACAGGGCTCGCAATCTGTCGCCGACCCTGAACGTTTCCCTGGGAATCCATTCTTCCCTCGGCAGCAGAGCTTCAGCATTATTACCAAGATCCACTATTACGGCTTCCCGTGTAACCTTTTTTACCTGTCCGTTAATTAGCTCACCAACCCTGCCACGGTAGTTATCAACTACCTGGGCACGTTCAGCTTCCCGAATCTTCTGAACAATAACTTGTTTAGCCGTCTGAGCAGCGATTCTGCCAAACTCCACAGACTCAATTGGAATTTCGTAAAAGTCCCCTATTTTCAGACTTGCATCCTTCTCCTTTGCTTCTGACAGTGTCATCTGTGCATCTGGAAATTCCATTTCCTCTTCTTCATCCATCACTTCCCAGCGACGAAATGAATCGTAATCCCCTGTTTCCTTATCAATAGAAACACGGAGTTCCGCCTCGTCTGAATAACGTTTCTTTGTCGCCGATGCCAAAGCGAGCTCCAACGCCTCAAAGATGATGTCTTCTGCCACACCCTTCTCGTTGGAAACCGATTCAACTACTAACAGTATCTCTTTGCTCATTGCAATGTCCTAAATAGCAACATCACAAGTGGTATATACCCACTTGATCTCTTTTTACTATGGCTAGATCTCAGATATGATATTGGCTCTTTCAATCTCTCTAAACGGAAAAAGTATTTCTTCATCACTTCCTGAGCGGAGGACAACATCCCCCTCCTCTACACCACATAACAGTCCAATAAATTTTCTTTGCCCATCAAAGGGCTTTCTTAACCTCAGTTTTACCTGCGCACCTTTGAAGACTTCAAACTGTTCCAATTTAAACAGCCTTCGGTCCAAACCGGGCGAAGACACTTCAAGGGTATACTTACCCTGAAACAGATCTTCCACATCCAGCAAGCTACTCACCTGCCGACTGACCTTGGCACAGTCTTCAACGTCAATGCCTTCGTCTGAATCAATGAATATTTTCAGCACTGAATATTTTCCCTGGGCAAGTTTTTCAACACCCCAGAGCTCGCACCCGAGACCCGTAACTACGGGCTCAATCAATGCCTCCAACTGCTCCATCATCAGCCTTGTTCCAGTTGCACTATTTGCACAACCTGCAAATAAAAAATGGGCATATTGCCCATTTCCACGTATCAACATCGGGCTACAATATCGCCCACCATTTGCTACCCGAACCTACCACTCGCAGCAAATGCTAATAAAAAGCCCCTTAAAAGGGGCTTATAAAACTTGGTAGCGGGGGCAGGATTTGAACCTACGACCTACGGGTTATGAGCCCGTCGAGCTACCAGACTGCTCCACCCCGCAACAACAAGGGAGCGAATTATAGGGTTGTGGCAACAAAGGGTCAACCTTGGACGGCACATGGTTTCTGCTGTCCCGTGGTCTGGGGCCAAAAAAACGCAAATAGCTTCAAAGAGCCGCCTTTCGTGATTTTCCACGAATTGGAAAACGCTGCCGGCGTTTGTGTTTTGCTCGGTTCGACCGGGCCGCGTAGGACGGTTCGACGCAAAGCCACAACCTTGCCTCTCGCAATTTTCCACTATGTGGAAAACGCTGCCGGCGTTTGTGTTTTGCTGAAGCAAAACACAAACCTGGTGCCGAAGAGAGGACTTGAACCTCCACGGGGTTTCCCCCACTACCCCCTCAAGGTAGCGTGTCTACCAATTTCACCACTTCGGCATAAAGGTCAGTTTAACTATCGGGTATTTCTGAATCGCTAGGCTCCAGCTCAGGAACTTCTGAACCACCGTTAGTTTGCAGATCTGGCAAATCTGCCTGGGTAGGTGCTTGTTGAATAACTTCCGGAATACCTAGATCACGCATGGTTACAGATTTTTCCTTGGCAAAGTAGGCAAGCCCAAAACTGGTCACAAAAAATGTGATCGCAATCATAGTCGTTGCTTTTGAAAGGAAGTTTCCAGCACCACCACTGCCAAATACGGTGGACGAAGCGCCGCCACCGAATCCGGACCCCATATCGGCGCCTTTGCCATGCTGAATCAAAACCAGTCCGATAATAGACAAGGCGGCCAAAACATGGACCACGAGCACCAAAGTTTCTACAATTTCCAAATTCATCTCAATCATCCATTCTGCGTCTAGCAGCCTCGCAGATCGTTAAAAAGTCTTCGCTTATAAGAGAAGCACCACCAACCAGGGCACCATCAATGTCTTCCATGCGGAATAGTTCAGCCGCATTATTTCGATTAACACTACCGCCATACAGAATCCGGGTATTTTCAGCCATAGCAGGATCATCCTGTTTCAGCATCTGCCGTATCTGACCATGTACCTCTTCTGCTTGATCCGGTGAAGCACTCTCCCCTGTTCCAATTGCCCAAACGGGTTCATAAGCGACGATACCCTGACCAATTCCTGCCGAGCCTACGGCTTCAGCCACGGCGCGGACCTGCCTAATAACCACTTCCATTGTTTGACCCGCCTGTCTTTGTTTCAAAGTCTCGCCAACACATAAAACAGGCGTCAAATCATGCTCGAGACAGGCCTTGAATTTACTGGCAACCTGATCATCAGTTTCTGCAAACAATTGCCGTCGCTCAGAATGTCCCGTAAGACAATATTCGCATCCGACATCCTTTAGCATGGAGGCATCAATTTCACCGGTTAACGGACCCTGTTCCCGCCAATCAACATTCTGCGCACCAAGCCTGATATTACTCCCACTCAGCTCCCGACTAACCTGCTCAAGAAAGACAAAGGGCGGAAAGACCAGCATATCAATATTCCCGACTTCACCCGCCACCAGCATCGTTACGAGATCAGAAATTCGGTCCTTTGCCCCGTTCATCTTCCAATTGCCTGCAACCAGCGGTCTTCTCACAATATGCCCTGCCTGCTGATCGCCCTGGGCTTCACGATCTTCTGACGGTTCTTCGTAAGCTGATGGCTCTCTTTTTGCTGATGGCTCTCTTTTTGCTGATGGCTCTCGTTTCGCTGATGGCTCTCGTTTCGCTGATGGCTCTCGTTTCGCTGATGGCTCTC
>PBRP01000085.1 GCA_002726655.1 Gammaproteobacteria bacterium | reverse complement strand
CGGGTTATGAGCCCGTCGAGCTACCAGACTGCTCCACCCCGCAACAACAAGGGAGCGAATTATAGGGTTGTGGCAACAAAGGGTCAACCTTGGACGGCACATGGTTTCTGCTGTCCCATGGTCTGGGGCCAAAAAAAACGCAAATAGCTTCAAAGAGCCGCCTTTCGTGATTTTCCACGAATTGGAAAACGCTGCCGGCGTTTGTGTTTTGCTAGGTTCGACCGGGCCGCGTAGGACGGTTCGACGCAAAGCCACAACCTTGCCTCTCGCAATTTTCCACTATGTGGAAAACGCTGCCGGCGTTTGTGTTTTGCTGAAGCAAAACACAAACCTGGTGCCGAAGAGAGGACTTGAACCTCCACGGGGTTTCCCCCACTACCCCCTCAAGGTAGCGTGTCTACCAATTTCACCACTTCGGCATAAAGGTCAGTTTAACTATCGGGTATTTCTGAATCGCTAGGCTCCAGCTCAGGAACTTCTGAACCACCGTTAGTTTGCAGATCTGGCAAATCTGCCTGGGTAGGTGCTTGTTGAATAACTTCCGGAATACCTAGATCACGCATGGTTACAGATTTTTCCTTGGCAAAGTAGGCAAGCCCAAAACTGGTCACAAAAAATGTGATCGCAATCATAGTCGTTGCTTTTGAAAGGAAGTTTCCAGCACCACCACTGCCAAATACGGTGGACGAAGCGCCGCCACCGAATCCGGACCCCATATCGGCGCCTTTGCCATGCTGAATCAAAACCAGTCCGATAATAGACAAGGCGGCCAAAACATGGACCACGAGCACCAAAGTTTCTACAATTTCCAAATTCATCTCAATCATCCATTCTGCGTCTAGCAGCCTCGCAGATCGTTAAAAAGTCTTCGCTTATAAGAGAAGCACCACCAACCAGGGCACCATCAATGTCTTCCATGCGGAATAGTTCAGCCGCATTATTTCGATTAACACTACCGCCATACAGAATCCGGGTATTTTCAGCCATAGCAGGATCATCCTGTTTCAGCATCTGCCGTATCTGACCATGTACCTCTTCTGCTTGATCCGGTGAAGCACTCTCCCCTGTTCCAATTGCCCAAACGGGTTCATAAGCGACGATACCCTGACCAATTCCTGCCGAGCCTACGGCTTCAGCCACGGCGCGGACCTGCCTAATAACCACTTCCATTGTTTGACCCGCCTGTCTTTGTTTCAAAGTCTCGCCAACACATAAAACAGGCGTCAAATCATGCTCGAGACAGGCCTTGAATTTACTGGCAACCTGATCATCAGTTTCTGCAAACAATTGCCGTCGCTCAGAATGTCCCGTAAGACAATATTCGCATCCGACATCCTTTAGCATGGAGGCATCAATTTCACCGGTTAACGGACCCTGTTCCCGCCAATCAACATTCTGCGCACCAAGCCTGATATTACTCCCACTCAGCTCCCGACTAACCTGCTCAAGAAAGACAAAGGGCGGAAAGACCAGCATATCAATATTCCCGACTTCACCCGCCACCAGCATCGTTACGAGATCAGAAATTCGGTCCTTTGCCCCGTTCATCTTCCAATTGCCTGCAACCAGCGGTCTTCTCACAATATGCCCTGCCTGCTGATCGCCCTGGGCTTCACGATCTTCTGACGGTTCTTCGTAAGCTGATGGCTCTCTTTTTGCTGATGGCTCTCGTTTCGCTGATGGCTCTCGTTTCGCTGATGGCTCTCAAAAAGGCGGCAGATAGTAACGGCTTTAGTACCAAGTTTCAATCTCATGAGACCTAGCCTGCAGCCTGCGCAACAATATCTGCCAGGTCCTTCGCCAACTCTTCAACCAGTTCATGATCTTCCCCCTCCACCATCACCCGGATTACGGGCTCAGTGCCTGATGGTCGCAGCAAAACGCGGCCGGTTCCATCAAGCCTCTCCTGGGCATGCTTAACAGCAGCATCCACCGATTGTAGGGATTCAATTGATGTCCCCTGCCTGCAATTCACATTAATCATTCGCTGCGGGTACTTTTGCATCATCTTCTTCAGCTCATGCAAGTTCTTGCCGGAATTTTCCATTGCTGCTATTACCTGCAATGCTGAAATGATCCCGTCACCCGTTGACGACAGGTCGAGACAAATAATGTGCCCGGAAGACTCTCCACCAATCTCCCAATTCCGCTTCTGCAATTCAGACAGGACGTAGCGGTCTCCGACGTTGGTGCGGGCAAAGGGTATTTTTTCATCCTGAAGCGCTTTTTCCAGTCCAAAATTGCTCATCAAGGTACCGACCACCCCACCATCGAGTCTTCCAGATTGCTTTCGACCAATGGCGATAATCAGCAACAACTCATCACCATCAACGACTTCTCCTGCATGGTCAACCATGACTACACGGTCACCGTCCCCGTCGAAGGCGATACCAAAGTCAGCTTTTTCCTGTCGCACTTTCTGCACCATCACCCCAGGGCATGTTGAACCCACGTCCTGGTTGATGTTAAAACCATCTGGCTCTACACCTACCTCAATAACCTCTGCACCCAGTTCTCTGAAAACACTTGGCGCTATGTGGTATGTCGCACCATGGGCACAATCAACCACTATTTTTCTCCCCTTGAGGTTATGGTTGGAAGGGAAACTACTTTTACAGAACTCAATATAACGTCCTGCGGCATCGTCAACTCTGGAAACCTTGCCAATTCGCTTTGATTCCACCATTTGCATGGTCGAGCCAAGCTCTGCTTCGATGGCATTTTCAATTTCATCATCCAGCTTTTTGCCTTCTCCCGAGAAAAACTTTACGCCGTTGTCGTAGTAGGGATTATGGGATGCGCTGATCACGATGCCGGCGTTGGCATTAAAGGTTCTGGTTAGATAGGCAATTGCGGGGGTCGGCATCGGTCCTAAGAGCAGCACATCCATCCCAGCTGAGGCAAGCCCAGCTTCGAGTGCAGATTCAAACATGTACCCCGAAATCCTCGTGTCCTTGCCGATAAGAATCCGGCCGCGTCCCTGCATTGAAAAGACCTTGCCTGCCGCCCAGCCAAGCCTGAGCATGAACTCGGCAGTTACCGGCTCCGCCCCTACCTTCCCTCGGATACCATCAGTCCCAAAATATCTTTTTGTGTTCATAATTCTGCTTCCAGGGACTCGGCGTTGATAGCACTCGCAACGCTCAAAGCACTGACCGTTTCAGCCACGTCGTGAACACGAATAATATTAGCTCCCCTGGCAACCGCAAGAAGTGCACCAGTTACGCTTCCTACGAGCCCATTATCTGTAATCCTGGCAATGGTACTCTTTCTCGATAGTCCGACCAACAACGGCATACCATGCTCTTTGAAACAGCCCAGTTTATTGATTAGCTGCAAATTGTGCTCTGGTTTTTTTCCGAAGCCGAAGCCGGGGTCCAGCACCAGCCGATCCGAACTAATCCCAGCTTTACTGCAGGCAGCTATCCTCTCCAGGAAGAAGTCATTGATTTCACGCAGGATGTCCTCATAGAAAGGCGCCGCCTGCATGGTCCCAGGCTCGCCCTTCATGTGCATCAGACATACAGGTAAACCCGTACTGGCTGCGGCCTCCACCGCTCCACTCCTGCGCATGGCACGCACATCGTTAATGATGTCTGCGCCTAAACGTGAGCTTTCCAGCATCACTTCCGGGGAACTCGTATCTATGGATATGCAAATTTCAGAGTGTTCTCTTATGGCCTCTATTACTGGCATTACTCGCGCCATTTCTTCTTCGGAAGAAACTGCCAGAGCACCAGGGCGCGTTGATTCACCACCAACATCAATAATATCGACCCCATCCCGTATCATCCTGTTCGCATGTTCGATTGCCGCCGATGGGGAAAGAAACTTGCCCCCATCAGAAAACGAGTCAGGCGTGACATTGAGTATCCCCATCACCAGGGGACGGGATTCATCTAGCAGAGGAACTAGCCTGGACATAGGTAGACAAAAAGGGGCAGCAGAAAGCCGCCCTTTGTTAATGCCTCGTTAGTGATCTGCCGCGGGATCGCCCACCGGACCTGCCGGTCTCGGCTTTGAGTCTTCGCCAAGACTAGAGCCGGTTGCAGAATGATCATCATTGTCGTTCCACCCCTCCGGTGGTCGAGGTTCCCGACCAGCCATAATGTCATCAATCTGTGCGCGGTCTATAGTTTCGTATTCAAGCAATGCTGCAGCCATGGCATCCAACTTTTCCCTGTTCTTTTCCAGGAGATTTTGAGCATCGCCATAACATTCATCAATTATCGTACGAACTTCTTCATCAATCTTCCTTGCCGTTTCTCCTGACACATGAAGGCGTTTACTTCCCGCCGACATACCGAGAAAAACTTGTTCATCCTCCTCATCGTACATCAGGGGACCCAGACTCTCCGTTAAGCCCCATTTAGTGACCATCGCGCGAGCCATCTTGGTCGCCCTTTCTATATCGTTAGAAGCTCCAGTAGTAATTCCATCGGAGCCCAAAGTCAGCTCCTCCGCGATTCTACCGCCGAACAGGGCACTGATCTGGCTAAGAATAGACAGCTTGCTCATTGAATATCGATCTTCTTCCGGCAGGAACATTGTCACACCTAATGCCATGCCCCTCGGTATAATTGTTACCTTATAAGTAGGATCATGTTCGGGCATAAGATAGCCAACGATGCAGTGTCCCGCCTCATGGTAAGCCGTATTCTTTTTCTCTTTCTCAGACATGACCATGCTCTTGCGTTCTGCGCCCATCATGATCTTATCTTTAGCTTGTTCGAACTGCGCCATTGAAACGTTACGTCTGTCCTGCCGGGCTGCAAACAAGGCAGCTTCATTCACGATATTGGCCAGGTCCGCACCTGAAAATCCTGGGGTACCGCGCGCGATAATGCCCGCATCAACATCTTTACCAAGTGGTACCTTGCGCATATGTACTTTCAGAATCTGTTCGCGTCCTCGAATGTCGGGCAAGGAAACGACAACCTGTCTGTCAAATCGCCCTGGCCTTAACAGCGCTGGATCCAGCACGTCTGGTCGGTTGGTTGATGCAATGACGATTATTCCTTCATTACCATCAAATCCATCCATTTCCACCAACAGCTGATTCAGTGTCTGCTCCCGTTCATCATGGCCACCACCAAGACCTGCCCCACGGTGTCTTCCAACTGCATCTATCTCATCTATAAATATGATGCACGGCGTCTGCTTCTTTGCCTGATCAAACATGTCACGAACGCGTGAAGCACCCACGCCAACAAACATCTCCACGAAATCAGAACCGGAGATGGAAAAGAACGGTACCCTTGCTTCACCGGCTATGGCTTTTGCCAGCAATGTCTTACCTGTACCGGGTTGGCCAACCATCAAGGTTCCCCTTGGGATTCGACCACCCAACTTCTGAAACTTCGCAGGGTCACTTAAAAATTCCACCAGCTCCTGCACCTCGTCTTTCGCCTCATCAACACCCGCTACATCTGCAAATGTTGTCTTAATCTGATCCTCACCGAGCAGTTTTGCTTTGCTCTTGCCGAAAGTAAGAGGGCCTCCTTTGCCTCCCGCACCTCCCTGCATCTGGCGCATAAAAAACATAAAAACGGCAATAATGACGAGGATAGGGAAACTTGCCACCAATAGCTGAGTCCAGATGCTTTGCTGCTCGGGTCGATTCCCCTTGAATTCCACATTGTGGTCCAGCATGTCATCTATTAGTGCCTTATCGGATATCTGTGGCTGGATGGTTTCAAACTGCTGGCCATTAAATCGCTCACCATGAATAATGAGCCCATCGACTTCAACAGCCTTTATCTGATTCTGATTTACTAACTCCAGAAAAACTGAGTAGTCAATCTCTTCGGGTCCGCGGTTGACATTGAAATTCTGAAAAACTGTCAACAATACTGCAGCGATTATCAGCCAAAGCAGCAGATTTTTACCCATATCATTCAATGACTTGTCCTCATAGTTACCAATCTTTCAGGCTCTTCGCCAATTGCTCCCAAAGGTCCCGTTAAGAAACGGCTGTGGGTGAACAACCTTACTATAGATCAATATAGTCACCAAACGTTCCTTCGTTTCCTCGTGACCCAATTAATGTGCCGGATTCCCAGCTACCCTAACGTCCATTAAACCCGCGGCCCAGCAGGTAAATCTCCCGGGATGAAGCCCTGGAAGCCCGCGGCTTAAAGTTACTTACACTGCCAAACCCACCGCGAAACAGCCGACGGGTCGCATCCATCCCTTCACCCTCAAAGCACTTGACCAGCAGGGCACCATCCCTGCGCAGAACCCGTGATGCAAAATCATAGGCAAGTTCCACTAGATACATGGATCTTGGCTGGTCAATATCCTTCATACCACTTAAGTTTGGGGCCATATCCGAAATTACAAGGTCAACTTGCGATTCACCGGTCAACTCCAATAGACCTTGCAGCGAGCTGTCTTCGGTAAAATCTCCGTGAATAATCTCCACACCTTCGATCGGCTCTATCTTCAGGATATCCAGGGCTATGACCCTCCCTGCTCTGCCGACCCTCTTTACCGCTATCTGCGACCAGCCACCGGGGGCAGCGCCAAGATCCACCACCAGGGCACCAGCCCTCAAAATGTGAAATTTGTCATCAATTTCAAGCAGTTTATAGCTGGCCCTAGAGCGAAAACCCTCAGAGCGAGCTCGTCTTACGTACTCATCATCTTCATGGTCAGCCACCCACCGGCGGCTTGATTTTGATCGTTTCATAGCTGTTAAGCGCCAATTCTAATGGTATGAGGTATAGCCGCGGGCGGCTGACTCAGGTAGACTCGCCCGCCCAGTTAAACACCAATTGAACTGCTCACCTTACAAAATGTTAAGCCAGAAAGACAAAAAGCGCTATCGTGCAATAGGTCATCATCTCAACCCGGTCGTCACCATTGCAGGCAAAGGCTTGTCCACCGGCGTCATGTCGGAGCTGACCCGGGCAATTGGTGATCATGAACTCATCAAAATCAGAATTCTTACGAGTGATAGAAATGAGCGGCTGGAAACGGTTACTGAAATCCAGGAGCAGCTTGATGTAGAGGTCGTACAGTCAATCGGCAAAGTGGCCTTGATTTACAAGGGGGCAGCAAACCCGGACCCTGCTCTATCCAATCTACTGCGCATGGACCTGCTATAGGTGCTCAACAGAGCAAATTTCATACTCAACGTCGCCATTGGGTGTTACCACCGTTACAACATCACCAATCTCTTTACCAATAAGGGCTCTGGCAACAGGTGAATAAACCGATATCTTATTCACTTTTATATCCGCCTCATCATCACCTACTATCTGATAGGTGCTCTCCGCATCATCCTCAAGATTGACCAACTTTACGGTCGTGCCAAATATAACTCTGCCGGTGGGTGATATTGACATCACGTCAATCACCTGGACCGCAGATAATTTGTTCTCAATTTCCAGAATTCGGCCTTCAATAAATCCCTGCTCTTCCTTTGCATACTGATATTCAGCATTCTCCCGGAGGTCCCCCTGTTCAAGTGCTTCAGATATCGCTTGAACAATCCGTGGACGTTCCACTGATTTCAGACGGTCCATTTCGCTGCGCAATGCCTGGACACCGGTCGCTGTCATCGGAATTTTTTCCATATCTCCCCTGGATCGTCCCCTGTGGGTATTTTTACTCGAGTCAGAATAGTTAGTGTCGAAAAGAAATGCAGCTTTGTCCAGTATAAAAATTGTGTTGCTCCCAGCAAAGCAACAAGATTTCAATTTTTGAGGGGTCTAAATTCGGCGTGCATCCCTTTTTAACAGGTCCTGTAGCCGATATACGGCACTTTCGGCCCCGTGCTCCAAGACTGCAATGCTGGCACGCCCGCCTGCCATCGTCGTTGTGTAGCACACCTTGTACTGTAGAGCCAATCGGCGAATCTCAAATGAATCCGCTATAGCCTGCTTGCCCTCTGTGGTGTTGATAATAAAGTCCACGCCCTGATTCTTGAGCATATCTCTAACATCTGGTCTGCCTTCCTGGACCTTATTAATGGTTTCTACGGCCAAACCTGCAGCTTTTATTATACGTGCACTGCCACGGGTAGCAATCAGGTCAAAACCCAGTTCCACCAAGTCCTTCGCGATATCTACAAGCTGTCCCTTGTCCGCTTCCCGCACACTGAGAAACGCCTTTCCGGAGGCAGGAATCCTATCATCCGCTGCAATCTGCGCTTTCCCGTATGCCTCAGGGAATGTCTCACCAATACCCATTACTTCACCCGTCGATTTCATTTCAGGACCCAGGATAGGATCTACGCCTGGAAATTTTCCAAATGGAAACACGGCTTCCTTAACACAGTAGTAATCAGGGATGATCTCCTCAAGAATTCCCTGCTCCTCCAGGGATATACCGACCATGCATCTAGCCGCCACCTTGGCAAGCGAAGTACCAATACTCTTTGATACAAATGGCACGGTACGTGAAGCACGGGGATTAACCTCGAGGACATAAACTTCTCCATTCTGGACCGCGAGTTGTGCATTCATTAGCCCGACAACTCCAAGCTCAAGCGCCATGAGACTCACCTGCTCTCGCATGATATCCAGGTATTTGTCGTCAAGGCTGTAAGGTGGCAGTGAACAGGCAGAGTCACCCGAATGAACCCCTGCCTGCTCTATGTGTTCCATAATGGCACCAATGACAACCCGCTCGCCATCACATACCGCATCGATATCAACTTCAATTGCCTGGTCCAGATAACGATCCAGCAGTATCGGAGAGTCATCAGAAACATCAACGGCTTCCTGCATATAAGTCCTGAGCTCGGCCTGGTCATAAACTATTTCCATTGCCCGACCGCCCAACACATACGATGGCCGTACGACCAGAGGAAATCCAATTTCCTCTGCTGCTACGGCACCCTCCTCCAGGTTCTTTACTGTCTTGTTCGGTGGCTGCTTCAGACCCAGCTTGTCAATCATCTGCTGGAAGCGCTCCCTGTCCTCCGCGCGGTCAATAGCATCTGGTGTTGTGCCAATGATAGGGACTCCTGCTTCCTCAAGGGCGTTGGCAAGCTTTAGTGGAGTTTGACCACCAAACTGTACTATGACGCCTTTGGGTTTTTCCAACTCCACGACCGCCAAGACATCTTCAAGTGTCAGGGGCTCAAAATAGAGGCGATCCGACGTGTCGTAGTCCGTCGAAACGGTCTCAGGGTTACAATTAACCATGATGGTCTCAAAGCCATCCTCTCGCATGGCAAGTGCCGCGTGGACGCAACAGTAGTCAAATTCAATACCCTGACCAATTCTATTCGGTCCACCGCCCAGAACGACTATCTTTTCGCGATCTGTTGGTCTGGCCTCGCATTCTTCCTCATAGGTGGAATACATATAGGCAGTAGAGGATTCAAACTCGGCTGCGCATGTGTCAACTCGCCTATAAACAGATTTCACCTGAAGTTCCAACCGCCTTGCACGAACCCTTGCTTCGGCCGTGTTAAGAATCGTGGCCATTCGGGCATCAGAAAAGCCGCGCCGCTTCAGCTCGAACATTTCGGCCCTGTCAATCCGCCCCTGGGAGGTCCCGGCGAGGACTTTCTCTCGACGCACGATGTCTTCAATCTGTACCAGAAACCAGGGGTCTATTCCCGTCAATTCACGGATTTCTTCAAGTTCAAAACCCAGGCGGATTGCGTCTGCGAGATATAAGATCCTTTCCCCACCCGCAACCCTCAACTTTTTGCTCAAACTGACATGATCTACAGAATCTGTATCCACAACCGGTGTAAACCCATCGATACCGACTTCCAGTCCGCGCAGTGCTTTTTGCATGGATTCCTGGAAGGTTCGCCCAATGGCCATCACTTCACCGACAGACTTCATCTGGGTTGTGAGGATATTTTCCGCCTGGGGAAACTTCTCGAAAGTGAAGCGAGGAATCTTGGTAACAATGTAATCAATTGACGGCTCAAATGATGCAGGTGTAACTCCTCCAGTAATATCATTGGACAGTTCATCGAGTGTATAACCGATGGCC
Source organism: Gammaproteobacteria bacterium (assembly GCA_002726655.1). Classification (GTDB taxonomy): domain Bacteria; phylum Pseudomonadota; class Gammaproteobacteria; order Pseudomonadales; family Azotimanducaceae. Next base: position 14,246 of record PBRP01000085.1, on the reverse strand, counting down.
AACTTGGCTGCTACCTTCGCAATGGGAAAGCCTGTGGCCTTTGATGCCAGCGCAGACGAACGGGAAACACGAGGATTCATTTCTATGACTACCAGGCGACCCGTTTCAGGGTCCACAGCAAACTGAACATTTGAACCGCCAGTCTCTACACCAATAATGCGCAATACCGCGATTGATGCATTTCGCATTATCTGGTATTCCTTGTCCGTAAGGGTCTGGGCGGGCGCGATGGTTATCGAGTCCCCAGTGTGGATACCCATTGGATCAAGATTCTCGATGGAACAAACGATAATGCAGTTGTCATTCTTATCCCTGACTACCTCCATCTCGTACTCTTTCCAGCCGAGCAGCGACTCATCAATCAACAACTCATTGGTAGGCGATAAATCAAGGCCACGAGTACAGATCTCGATGAGATCTTCCTGGTTATAGGCAATTCCTCCACCAGACCCCCCCATTGTAAAAGACGGGCGAATAACACATGGGAATCCCAACTGCACCTGAACCTGTTTCGCTTCCTCCAGCGAGTGGGCAAAGGCACTCCTCGGGGTCTCCAGGCCAATCTGCTTCATCGCATCGTCAAACAACTGCCGGTCTTCCGCCTTATCAATCGCCTCCCTGCTGGCTCCAATCAACTCAACGCCAAACTGGTCGAGCACACCTTCCCTGGCCAGGTCCAATGCACAATTCAAGGCAGTCTGGCCACCCATGGTAGGCAGTAGCGCATCTGGTCTCTCTTTTTCAATCACCTTCGCCAAAGTGTGCCAATTCACGGGCTCGATGTAGGTGGCATCAGCCATCGCAGGATCTGTCATGATGGTCGCAGGATTGGAGTTAACCAGTATGACTCGCAAGCCCTCTTCTTTGAGTGCCTTACATGCCTGGGCACCTGAATAGTCGAACTCACACGCCTGGCCAATAACAATAGGCCCGGCACCAATAATGAGAATACTCTTGAGGTCAGTTCTTTTCGGCATTTCGAGCTCTAATTAATTCAATGAAGTGATCAAACAGGGGCGCTGCGTCATGGGGTCCGGGGCTGGCTTCAGGATGACCCTGAAATCCAAATGCCGGTCGGTCATTCAGATGAATACCCTGCAGAGAGCCATCGAACAAAGATTCATGGGTCACCCGAACGTTGGCCGGCAGGGATTCATCATCAATACAGAATCCATGATTCTGGCTGGTAATAAGAACACTGCCATCCTCGAGATTCTTAACAGGGTGGTTGGCACCGTGATGACCATGATTCATTTTAATCGTTTTCATTCCGGCAGCCAGTCCCAGTAGCTGCAAACCGAGACAGATACCGAAAACCGGAATATCCGTGCGCAGAAATTCCTGGATGGCTGATATGGCGTAGTCACACGGATCAGGATCCCCCGGGCCGTTTGACAAAAACACTCCATCGGGATTCATAGCCAGAACTTGAGACGCCTCTGTCTTTGCAGGCACAACGGTTAATCGGCAACCACGATCGACCATCATACGCAGAATATTTCGCTTAACCCCGAAGTCGTACACAACAACGTTGAAAGGAAGCTCATCAGGAGTTCGATGGCCTTCACCGAGAAACCAGGATCCTTGGTCCCACGTATAGGATTGCTTGACAGTCACTTCCTGGGCGAGATCCATACCTTTCAATCCTGAAAAGTCTCGAGCCTCCTGGATCGCCTTGCTAACTGCCAGCTCATCAATCAACTCACCTGCTACAACACAACCTTTTTGAGATCCTTCCTGACGCAAAACGCGGGTCAAGCGGCGAGTATCGATCTCCGCTATGGCGATAATCTCGTTCATCTTCAGATAGTCAGACAAGCTGGTTTCCATGCGCCAACTGCTGGCAATCATTGGCAGGTCCCTGATGATCAACCCGGCTACCCAGATTCCAGATGACTCTTCATCCTCGGAGTTAACACCTGTATTTCCGATGTGAGGGTGTGTCAGGGTCACTATCTGTTTGGCGTAGGATGGGTCTGTAAGTATTTCCTGGTAGCCGCTAATAGCCGTATTAAAGACCACTTCACCGACGGAACTTCCGCTGGCACCAATAGCAATACCCTCGAATACCTGTCCGTTCTCGAGTGCGAGCACTGCTCTAGCCATTACAGTTCAGTCTCCAGGTTACTTGTTTATATGAATATGGATGTGTATATCAAAAAAAAGCGAGATAGGAATAGTCCCATCTCGCTGTTCAATTCTGCTTATACTGAGGTGTCATACTGGCGCGACATTCTAATAGAGCCAGTGTTTTCTTTCCAGTGCGAAAGCAAATATTGCACGCTGATACATCAAGGCTAGGGATTCAAATATTTAGTCTCTCAATCCAAGAACATCCCGCATATCAAACAAGCCTTTCTCTTGACCTGCAATCCAGATAGCAGCACGCACAGCTCCTTCTGCAAAATTGGCCCGGCTCTGAGCCCGGTGAGTAATTTCCAGCCGCTCCCCAGCACCAGCAAAGACAACAGTATGCTCCCCAACGATGTCACCGGCTCGCATTGAATGAAAACCAATTGCTTCCCTGCTTCTCTCACCTGTAATCCCTTCCCGCCCATATACAGCGACTTCCTGCAAGTCACGACCGAGCGAGTCGGCAATAATTTCACCCATGGTCAGCGCCGTGCCGGACGGAGCATCAATCTTGTGACGATGGTGGGATTCGATGATTTCTACATCAACTGTGTCACCAAATATTTGTCCCGCTACTTCCAGCAGTCTAAAGGTCGCATTTACGCCGATGCTAAAATTGGATGCATGCACAACAGCAATGGTGGATGCCAGGTCTCCAAGGCGAGCTTTATCTTTCTCGCTCAGCCCTGTGGTACCGATGATCATCTTGCGCCCGAAATCAGCACAGGCTTCCATATTTTCGACGGTTGCGGCAGCTACTGTAAAATCAATCAGAATATCAAAATCATCACATACGGATTCAAGCCGATCCGTAATGGGAATATTCAGCTTGCCAACCCCAGCAACCTCGCCTGCATCAGCGCCAATTACAGATAGGCCCTCACGCTCCAGGGCCGCGGTAACCTCCAGCCCCTCGCTGTTTACAATCGTCTGAATTAAAGTGCGGCCCATCTTTCCTGCTGCACCTGCTACCGCGATTCTTGTCACTGCAGCTCTCAATTAGTCCGTAAGTGAATCAATAAAGTTTTTCACACCGTCCATCCAGTTGGCCTGACGTGGTGATTGCTTCTCGCTGTATTCCTCGGCGAAATCACGCAGCAGGTCCTTCTGCTTCTTGCTCAGGTTTACTGGTGTTTCGACCACTATCTTGCAATACAGGTCCCCTACACCACCCCCTCTGACCTGGGTTACGTTCACGCCCTTGCCACGCAGGCGAAACAGCTTGTCTGTCTGTGTTTCGGGGGGAATTTTTAAATTTACTCTTCCTTCAAGACTGGGGACTTCCAGTTCCCCACCAAGTGCGGCATCAACAAAGCTGATGGGTACCTCACAGTACAGATCCTCACCATCTCGATTAAAGATTGAATGATCTCGAACATCTATCTGTACATACAAATCCCCAGCAGGACCTCCATTGGCCCCTGCCTCACCCTGCCCCGGTAATCGAATTCGATCACCAGTATCAACTCCTGGTGGTATTTTGACGGCTAGCGTCTTCTGCTCTTCAACTCGACCCTGGCTACGACATTTAGTGCAGGGGTCTGAAACGACTTTACCTTTACCACGACAGCGAGGGCAGGTTTGTTGTATGGAAAAGAATCCCTGTCGTGCCGTGACCTGTCCCAGACCACCACACTGAACGCAATCGATAGGCGATGTGCCTTTCTTAGCACCAGAACCAGCACACTCAGTACAGCCAACCAGAGTCGGAATATTTATTTTTGGGTTGGCACCTTTTACCGCTTCTTCAAGATCAAGGTGTAATACATATTTTAGATCCGCGCCGCGATGTACCTGGCTGTGTCCACCTCTGCCACCGCTGAATATATCCCCAAATACATCCTCGAATATTGAACTGAAGCTACCTGTGTTGGCGAAGCCGCCACCACCTGCAGAACCGTCGACAGCGGCATGGCCAAACTGGTCGTAAGCAGAACGCTTCTGCCCATCCGTCAGTACTTCTGCGGCCTCACTTGCTTCCTTGAACTTATCTTCCGACGAGGCATCGTCAGGATTCCGATCCGGGTGATACTTCATGGCCAGACGGCGATAGGCCTTTTTAATATCCTGCTCAGAGGACTCCCTAGAGACCCCCAGAACCTCATAATAATCGCGCTTGGCCATATTTTGTTCTTAGTTTGTTGTTTGCCTATCCCGCGCTCAATGCACCTTCAAGGTTCTTTCTGCCTCAGCTCCGGACGATCGCCAATTACGGGCAGCATGACCTGTTAGGTCATGCTTGCTTATCATCCTTAACTTCCTCGAACTCAGCATCAACGGCATCAGTATCCGCGGGATCGCTTTCAGGACCCGGGTCAACTGATTCGTCCGCCTGAGCCTGCTCCGCATACATACGTTGCGCCAGTTCCGATGACGTTTCTGTCAATTTCTGGATCTTTGCTTCAATCTCTTCCTTGTTATCGCCTTTTAAGGCTTCCTCCAAATCAGTGATAGTAGATTCGATACTGGTTTTCTCTTCTTCACCCACCTTATCACCAGCCTCTTCCAGCATCTTCCTGGTTGAGTGAATCATACCGTCGGCAGTATTCCTGGCGGTAATCAATTCTTCAAATTTGCGATCTTCCTCAGCATGAGATTCTGCATCCCTCACCATCTGCGCAATTTCATCATCATTTAGACCGCTCGAGGCTTTAATTATGATGGACTGCTCTTTTGCAGTGACCTTGTCCTTAGCAGATACATTGAGTATGCCATTTGCATCCAGGTCAAAACTAACTTCAATTTGTGGCGTACCACGTGGTGCAGGCGGTATATCACTTAAATCAAACCGACCTAGAGACTTGTTTTGTCCTGCTTGCTTCCGCTCTCCTTGCAAAACATGAATTGTAACTGCCGGCTGATTATCATCAGCGGTAGAAAACACCTGGGCTTTCTTGGTCGGAATGGTGGTATTTTTCTCAATCAACGTGCTCATCACGCCACCCATCGTTTCAATACCCAATGACAAGGGAGTAACGTCCAGCAGCAAAACATCCTTCACATCTCCAGCGAGTACGGCAGCCTGTATTGAGGCGCCAAGTGCCACAGCTTCATCAGCATTGACATCTTTTCGAGGATCCTTGCCAAAAAACTCTTTTACCTTTTTCTGTACCAAAGGCATTCGAGTCTGACCACCTACCAGGATTATATCATCAACATCTGATACACCCAGATCAGCATCTCTCAATGCTATTCGCAAGGGATCAAGCGTACTTTCTACAAGTGCCTCTACCAGCGATTCAAGTTTTGCCTGGGTAACCTTGATGACCAGGTGCTTTGGCCCAGTCGAATCAGCAGTGATATAGGGCAGGTTAACCTCCGTCTGCACACTGCTGGACAGCTCAATCTTGGCTTTCTCAGCAGCCTCCTTCAAGCGCTGCAGCGCCAGCGGGTCGTTGTGCAGGTCCATGCCGTGCTCTTTCTTGAATTCATCTGCCAGATAGTCAATCAGGCGCAGGTCAAAATCTTCACCACCAAGGAAAGTGTCACCATTAGTAGACAGCACCTCAAATTGTTTTTCACCATCCACATCGGCGATCTCGATGATCGATATATCGAAAGTACCACCACCTAGATCGTACACGGCGATAGTGGAATCACCCTGCGCCTTGTCCATACCATAAGCCAATGCGGCAGCGGTTGGTTCGTTAATGATTCGTTTGACATCAAGGCCTGCTATTCTTCCTGCATCCTTGGTCGCCTGGCGCTGGGAGTCATTGAAATAGGCTGGGACAGTAATAACGGCTTCCGTTACTTCCTCACCGAGGTAGTCCTCGGCAGTCTTCTTCATCTTGGTAAGGATCTGTGCTGAGATTTGTGGCGGCGCCATCTTCTCACCCTTTACCTCAACCCAGGCATCACCATTGTCTGCCTTGGCAATCGTGTAGGGCACCATTTTGATATCTCGCTGCACCACATCATCATCATACTGACGTCCAATCAGGCGTTTTACTGCAAATACGGTATTTTGCGGATTGGTAACCGCCTGCCTTTTGGCTGACTGGCCAACGAGAATCTCTTCATCTTCTCCATATCCGACGATAGATGGTGTCGTTCGATCGCCTTCTGAATTTTCAATGATCTTAGGGTCGCCGCCTTCCAGTAACGCCACACAGGAGTTAGTCGTCCCTAAGTCGATACCTATGATTTTGCCCATTCCTACATCTCCTGTTGTTGAACCTGAATTTTGCCTTGTTGACTTACGTTCAGGTCAATTTTGTTAATCTGTTGACTTCTATATTGGCCTTGATAACTGAAATTCAAGGCTCTCTGCCGAACATCCCCACCCATCTCAGAGAAGTTGCTCCAAATCCTTCATACGGTTTCCAGTGAATCGACGGCCGAGGACCTATCTGCCTTACTAGTCACTGGAAGTTTCGCCTAGCACCCTACAGGGCTGGCTATTCGTCACCTGGTTCCGCTGGTGCCTTGGTTACCATCACCATGGCGGGTCTTAGCAGCCGTTCGTTCAATCTGTAACCTTTCTGAACCACCGCAAATACTGAATTTGGCTCCATATCCGGATTCTCCACTACGGTCATGGCCTCGTGTGCATTTGGATCAAAAGGCTCACCCAGGGGATCAAGCTGTTCAATGTGCTCCTTATCAAGGACATCGAGCAGGAGCTTGTAGCAGAGCCTGATACCTTCTACTACCGTATCCTTTTCATCCGGGCCGTCTTGTTCAATTGACTCAACTGCTTTCTCAATGCTGTCTACCACAGGCAACAGCTTTTGTAGAAATCGTTCAATGCCGAACTTATGAGCATTTTCGATATCACGTTCCGTACGCCGACGCACATTCTGCATCTCTGCTTCCGCACGTAGTGCAACATCCCTAAATGCGGCAACCTCTGAAAGCGCCGCTTCCAGCTGTTCCTCAGCTGAGGCCTCCTCCGTCGGTACTTTCTCCTCAGACTTCTCTTCTGCAGCCTGGGCAACGGCTGCCTCGAGGATTTCCTTATCCTGCATATCAGCTTCGCCCTCAGACGATTCCTCTTTGCCGGTTTCTTTTCCCGGGTTAGACATATATCAGTGCTCCGATACGACTATAAAATGCGTTTACTCTATATGGGGACTAGCCTGCAGCATTCAAGTCTTTGCAGGTTGCTTGATTTGCATCGGGCATGGGAAAGATATGGAAGGCTATCAGCGCCTGGATAAGTCCAGGGCAGCACTCAACAGGCGTGCAGTTGCATCGACGATAGGGATTACCCTTTCGTAGGCCATGCGCGTGGGTCCTATCACCCCCAACACGCCCACAAGTTCACCTTCAATCTGGTAGGGAGAGGTCACAAGGCTACACTCATCGAGCAGTTCGTAACCGGATTCCTGACCGATAAAAAGCTGAACGCCCTCGGTATCCATGCAGCGATCCAATAGATGCAGGATATCTCCCTTCAGGGAAAATGCCTTGAACAACTCCCGGATATCTTCCAGAGCCTGATCCTGGGCCAGGGCAAACAAATTTTCCTGCCCGGCTATGACGAAATCTCCACTATCCTTGGCATTCTGATCTTCAGGGCTGAAGGCCTGCTCCGCGACCTCAAGCGTCGTCTGCATCAATGAATTCATGCTCTCACGATCAGTTTGCATGGAGGAAATGAGTTTGGTCCTAATGTGACTCAGTACCTGGCCGCAAAACTGGTGATTAATAAAGTTCGAAGCCTCACGCAACTGTATTTCTGAATATGATTCACGCGTGTAAATCACTCGATTTTGTACTTCATGATCATCCAGAACCATGATAACCAGGACACGGTTGTCATTCAGCCCAAGAAACTCGACATGACGCAGCATCAGTTGCTCACGCCTTGGGATCGTGACCAGCCCCGCCATACGAGTCACTTCAGATAGAATACCAGAGGCAGATTCCACCAGTTCCTGAGCGGTCATATCAGGGTCAAGTCCGCGATACAGCTGTTCCATGTCATAGTCCGCAAGCGGTTCGACGTGAACCAGGCTATCGACAAAGAAGCGATAACCAAGCGGTGTGGGTACCCTGCCAGCCGATGTATGGGGTGAGCGAACAAAGCCTTTTTCTTCCAGGTCCGCAATAATATTGCGGACAGTAGCCGGGCTCACTGGCAATTCCGCCGTATCAGCCAACGTTTTCGACGCGACGGGTTGGCCATCGGCTATATATTGCTCTACCAACGCTTTTAGCATCCGTTGAGCTTTTTCACTAACATCTTGCTGCATCACGTTCTTCGTCTTTAATTCCTTGTGACAACCTCCAATATAAACTTTTGTCTGAAATAAACAAAGCGAGACGGCTCACACGAGCACAGACAAGATGGACGTTGCTTCACCGGTCACGGTTGAGTTTAATAGCCGCTCACACAATAACCCGATCAATAGATGCTTACGCACCTGACCATATCCAACTTCACGCTTGTGCAGGCACTTGACCTTTCCTTTGGTTCTGCCATGACCGTCGTCACAGGTGAGACAGGGGCAGGCAAATCGATCATGCTGGATGCCCTCGGCCTCACTCTCGGCGACCGCGCTGACAGCAATCTTATCGCCACCGCCGCAAACAAGGCAGAAATCAACAGCACCTTCAGTATTGCTGAATCTGGACGAGCCGCAGACTGGCTGCGTGAAAGGGACCTTACTGATGATGAATGTTCAGTCATCCTGCGCCGGGTAATCACCAGGGACGGTCGTTCTCGTGGTTTCATCAATGGTGTTCCCACAACCATCAGTGACATGAAAATATTTGGCAATCTGCTAATCGATATTCATTCACAGCATGAACACCAATCACTGCTTAAGAAGGAAACCCAGCGTCGTCTTCTTGATGAATTCGGTAATCTGACTCGGGAGGCAACCGAGCTCCGGCAACTGTTCTCTCAATGTCAGACCTGCGATAAAAGATTGCAGGACCTGATTAATGACATTGATGAGCAATCATCTCGGTTGCAACTACTTTCCTATCAGGCAGAAGAGCTGGCTGAACTCTCTATCCAAACCTCTGAAAGTGAACAGTTGGAATTGGAACAGAAGCAACTGGCCAATGCCGAAACAACACTGCAGAAGGTACAAGAAGCAGTTTCACTCTGTACATCCGACGACGAAAGTAGCCCCTTGTCCTCCCTCTCACGGGCACTGAACCTGATTTCTGACCTGGACGACGAGCGAATTCTACCGATCCTGGACCTGCTTTCATCCAGTCGGATACAAATTGAAGAAGCAACAAACGACCTTGAGCACTATGCTCAAGGTTGTGAGGTAAATCCAGGAAAGCTCGAACTGGTTGAGTCTCGCCTTGGAAAAATATATGACATAGCCAGAAAACACCGAATCCAACCCGCTGAAATTCCCGAACTGGAGCAGAAGATTGGCCAGGAGCTTGCAGCCATAGCACACGGTGAGGATGAAGTTGATCTTCTCACCACGGAACTTGCCTCTCTCAAGGAGAACTACCGGGAACGGGCGACTGATCTCAGCGGGAAAAGGCGCAAGGTTTCAGCAACACTAGAGATTCAGGTTTCAAAAAAACTCGCTGAATTGGGAATGGCTGGAGCGAAATTCCAGATAGACTTGAAGCCAATATCAGGAGACCTAAATGCCAATGGGCTCGAGGATGTTGAATTTCTCATCAGCGCTAACCCCGGGCAGAAACCGGGTCCCTTGAGAGAAATTGCTTCCGGAGGGGAGTTGTCGCGAATCAGCCTGGCGATTCAAGTCGTCACCGCCAATACTTCGAGTGTCCCTACACTAGTTTTTGACGAAGTCGATGTGGGCGTTGGCGGCGCAGTTGCTGAGGTCGTAGGCATGCTGCTGCGCGAACTTGCCAGGCAGGCACAGATCATCTGCGTGACTCACCTGCCCCAGGTTGCAGCCCAGGGGCATCAACATCTGGTGGTCACTAAAGACAACCAACAGGCCGGCACGAAAATCGATGTTGAGGTGCTATCTGAAATTGAGAAAGTAAAAGAGATTGCGCGAATGCTTGGCGGCGTCGAAATGACAGATCAGTCCCTCGCCCACGCCCAGGAGATGTTTGCCTCAGCCCAAAAATAGGGTGCCTATTTACACGCCGAACATATACCGTACAGGTTCAGATCGTGAAACGTAAGCTCAAAGCCAAACTTCTTGGCAATGGCCTTTTGCCTGGATTCGATTTCATCATCAGCGAACTCTTCAACCAACCCACACTTGATGCATACGATATGATCGTGATGAGAATCTGCTTTCACTTCAAAGACAGAGTTTCCCCCATCAAAACGATTGCGGGTGACCAGTCCTGCCTGCTCAAATTGGGTGAGAACGCGATACACGGTTGCAAGGCCAATATCCTCCCCCGTTTCAATCAGCATTTTATAAACATCTTCCGCGCTGACATGGTGTTTGGGAGAGTTTTCCAGTATCTGCAGGATCTTGATTCTTGGGAGAGTGATCTTCAGCCCAGCATCTTTTATTCCCGTGGTATCAGCTGTCATTAGATCCAAACCTTTTTGTGCAGGGACATGGAAGATTCCGCTACAATCAATTATCTACAGTAATCATAACATTTGGAAGGGAAGATCCCTTAAAGGACACAATGAAATCAGTTCTCCTAATCTCCACTGTCTTGCTGGTCAGCAGTTGCTCGACATTCAGATTTCCGGGCGTACACAGGATCTCGATCCAACAGGGTAATGTCATCTCTCAATCAATGATTGATAAGCTAAAACCCGGCATGACCAAAAGTCAGGTCAGGTTTGTTCTTGGTAATCCCGTAATTGATGACTCCCTTGACCAGGATCAATGGGATTATATTCATACCTTCCACATTGCTGGCGGTGATGTGATAAGGCAAAAACTTGCTCTTCACTTCAGGGAAGATCGGCTCAGCTACTTCGAAGGTGACTTCCTGCCGTCAGATAGGTCTGATCTGCTGGAAGCCGAAGCAAACTGACTTTATTACTTGAGCGTCTGCAATTCATCAATGTTCCAGTCGCTGCTAAACTAACCGCATGCAACACTGATATTATCGAAGTAGTTGCTGCACTATCAGCCGTACAATTCGTCTGCGCGTTCACAAAACGCACTCACCAGCCTGTCTACCGCGGCACTAAATACCCGCCCAAGGGCTGCATTCATCAGATGTTTGTCAAAATCAAAGCGTATGTTCATTTCTACTTTACAGCCATCATCACCCAACTGATGAAAATGCCAATCCCCCTCCAATAAGGAAAAAGGTCCCTCCACCAACGAGATTTGCATGTGATGCGGCGCATCCAATTTATTTCTGGTAGAAAAACTTTGCTTCACGCCGGCTCTGGCCAGATCCAGCCGGGCCACTAACTCTGTATTAGTTGAGGTAATAATTTCACTACCCACGCACCAGGGCAAGAAGCTCGGATAAGCAAGAACATCATTTACCACTGCAAACATCTGAGCCGCCGAATACGGCATCAGCGCCGATCGAACTACCTCCTTCACTAAATGAAAGTCATGACAAATACCAGGGATACGGCTGCTGGCGCTACGAATCTAATCAGGAATCTCCAGAGGCTAAACATGGTAGTTCTGCCGGGCATTTGATCCTCAATAATTTTCTTGTCAAGAATCCAGCCTGCGAACAGGGCAATAAGAACGCCGCCGACAGGCAACATAATATTGTTCGAAACGTAGTCCATGGTATAAAAAAAGGTCATGCCACCAACAATCGTTACATCGGCCCAGATATTGGTAGAGAATGCACTGCCAAGTCCAACGAGCCAGGCAAAACCACCCACAGTCACCGCACCCATGGCCCTGCTAATTTTTGCCTTCTCAACTATCCAGGCAACTGCCGGTTCTACCAGTGAAATTGAAGATGTAATAGCAGCAAACGTTACCAGGAGAAAAAAGATTACACCAAAGATCTCACCGCCTTCCATTTGACCAAAAGCAATCGGCAACGTAATAAACATTAACCCTGGTCCGGCTGAACTCTCCAGTCCATTGGCAAACACAAGGGGAAAGATGACAAGACCTGACATCAGGGCCACACCGGTATCCAATAAAGCAATCGTCGTCGCCGTACCCAGTATCGAGGCGTCCTTCGGCATATAGGCTCCGTATGCCATTATCGCTCCCATGCCGAGGCTTAGTGTGAAGAAGGCCTGTCCCATCGCGGTTAGCACGGCACCCCAACTAAACTTTTCGGTATTCAGAGAAAAAAGGAAAGATACGCCTTCCATGAAGTGACCCGTTGTGGCGGCGGCATAGATAACAAGTACTACCAGCAATACGAACAGCGCGGGCATCAGATACTTGACCGCTATCTCCAGCCCCTTACCGACACCGCGAGCGGCAATGACAATCGTCATAACCATGAACAGACCATGCCAGCCAACGACTGACCAGACGTTACCGGTAAAGGAGGTGAATGCACTGTTTGCAAATTCTGCATCAGCACCCGTGAAAGCTCCAGACCCCATCTGAAAGATGTAGGAAATGGCCCAACCTGCGATCACGGCGTAAAAGGACAGAATCATAAAACCCGCGATAGCGCCCATCCAACCGACGATTTGCCAAAAAGGGTTAGCCCCTGACATGGCGGTCAGTTCACGCATTGTGTTGATGGGGCTTTGTCGCCCGGAACGTCCAAGGAGAATCTCTGCTGACATGATCGGGATTCCAATCACGAAAATACAGCCAAGATATACAAGAACGAAAATACCACCGCCATTTTCACCGGCCAGATATGGAAACCGCCAGATATTTCCCAGGCCAACGGCTGAACCAGCCGCAGCCAGGATAAACATCAACCGAGAAGACCACATCCCGTGAACTGATTCAGATACTGCCATGCCTCTACCCTGTTGATATTTGTCAGATTGCCCATTCTCGAGGATTTGCCCCGTTGCCTCAACTGATTCGTGCCCTATAATGGCGCCCCCAAGGGAGTAACTATGGTTGAGAAGGGGAAAGCCAGCCCGGGCACCATCGCACTGAACAAGAAAGCGAGATTCGANTACCNGTTGCATGAACGCTTTGAAGCAGGTTTGGCGCTTACGGGATGGGAAGTAAAATCATTGAGAGCGGGCAAAGCCCAGCTCACGGATACCTATGTACTCCTAAAAGATGGGGAAGCGTTTCTACTTGGAAGCAATATTACACCACTGAATACTGCTTCCACACATGTGATAGCAGATCCACAGCGAACGAGGAAACTGCTGCTGCACAAAAAGGAAATATCAAGGCTGATCGGGGCAACACAACAGAAAGGACAAACCTGTATCCCACTGGCCATTTACTGGAAAGCAAACAGGGTGAAATGTGAAATAGCGCTGGCAACCGGTAAAAAGGATCATGACAAAAGGGCTGCAATCAAGGACCGTGAGTGGAATCGGGACAAGCAGCGGCTGATGAAGGACTATAATCGTTAAGCAATTCTGAAGGAGGATAACTTCTTATAAAACAAACATTAGAAAAAGCTGTAAAATACACCACTATCTGGGGGTGATCTGGCTTCGACGCCGGTTGCGAACCCTGAGGTGCATGCCGAGAGGGTAGTAACTCTCGTAAATAAATTGCTGCAACTTTTATAGTTGCCAACGACGAAAACTACGCGCTAGCTGCTTAAATCCGCCTTTTAGGCAAAGTTTAAGTTAGCTAAACCCGGGGCGAATTTGCCCATGAATTCAAACCGGGTGCACGACTCATGGGATCGTCGCCAGACCCTGCTTGTGGTTGAAGCGATTAAATTTGAAGCAAGCTCGCCTTTTAATCCCTGTTCGCCGGGCCAGTGAAAGGTTAAATAGTAGACGAACTAAGCATGTAGAGCCAAAGGCAGAGAACTGACGGACGCGGGTTCGACTCCCGCCACCTCCACCAATACTACATTCAGAGACATTCTCTGAAATACTGCAAACCGCTTAAGCACCTTTAAAACAGGCGCTTTAAGCGGTTTTTCAGTTCACTAACGTTCGCTGACGTCTTGTAAAATACGCGCTTTATTGCAATACTGATTGCAGTACCAGCAACAATCTGAGCGAGTCAGTACTGCAATGGCCAATACAACCAGGCCCCTTACTGCAACCGAAGTTAAGCAAGCAAAGGCCCACGAGAAGGTATACAACCTCTATGACGGGGGTGGCTTGTGCCTACGGGTGAAACCTGTGTGACGTCAGCCCA
>PBRP01000152.1 GCA_002726655.1 Gammaproteobacteria bacterium | reverse complement strand
TGGACCTTATGGACTGCGAACCAACCTGGCGGCGCCGAGGGGTGTGACAGCCGTCAGTGAGTTTGTTGCTGACATCTCCGGTGAGTATGCCATTTTCTGCCAGCATTTCTGTGGTCCATTGCACCTTGAGATGCGAGGCTCTTTCTTCGTCGATGATCCTGAACTTGGCGATTCGAACCTGTCAGTGGGTGACTATGCGGCAGCGCAAAAACTGCCTGGTCTGGTTGAAGAAGGTGAGCTGGTTATAGCTGAGCGAGTCGACGGCTTTTAGTCTTGAAGACTAAAAGGTGGTCCCTGCTTAGCATGGTGACCCTCCTGGCTGCTTGCAGTAGCGGCACGCCCAATGTGCCGGAGGAGGGGCCGGATGTCGTTGCTTCGCGCTTTTACGAATATATTTCGGAAGCCAAGCTGCGAGGCGGCGCTGCGCCAGCTCGTGCGGCATACAAGCTGATTAATGCAGATTCCTCAAAACTTAACCAGTCTCAGTTTGTAGAGATCATTAAGCGGTATCCACCGGGTTTCAGAGTAGAACTGACCGGCACCGAAATCGACAGCGATGATAGCGATAAGGCACTGGTGACGATCGTTTACAAGATGCCTTCCGATTTTGGAGACTACTCCGTCAATGGCGAAGTCTCGCTGGATCTGGACCCGCATACCAATAGTTGGAAGATCGATTTTACCGGTGAGAATCATGGCCTGGGTCGGGCCGATCTGGTTGGCGCTGGGGGCGATTAGTGATGTTCAAGAATGCGATTGATTCGCTTAAGGATAGGATAACCGCTCAAATGGTGAAACCGGTTCCATCGCATGTGAATATCTTTTACTGCTTTGGTGGCATCTCCCTGCTGCTGATTCTGCTGCAGGTCATTACCGGCGTGTTCATGCTTTTTTACTTTACGCCTGAACCCAAGGTGGCTTTGCTGAGTATTGAGGCGATGAGCAATGAAGTCATGGGTGGCTGGCTCTTGAGGGACGGGCATCGGTGGGGTTCGACGATTCTGCTTGCATTTGTGTTCTCCCACATGATCATCGTCTTCTATTTCAAGGCTTATCAAAGTCCAAGGCAATTGACCTGGACTTCTGGTGTTGTTCAGTTGGCGCTCGTATTTCTGATGGTTACCACGGGTGTTTTGCTGCCATGGGACTGGCGTGCTTACTGGGCTTACGCCATATGGATGGATTATATCGGAACCTGGCCCCTTATCGGTGGGTATCTCAGGGAAGTTGCCCTGGAGACCTTTACGCTGAACATGGTTTTTTATACACATGTGCTTTTTCTTCCTTTGCTACTTGGTGGATTTCTGCTCTTCCACTTCAAGATGGTTAGAAAGTATGGGATCTCGGAACCACTGTAGGGAACCGGATGATGGCACACAAATCGAGAACAATAAGAAGGGAGCCCAAATACGATCCTCCGTATCCGCAGGATTTCTACGCCTTTTGGCCGGGGCACGTGCTCAGGGCTTTTGTATTACTACTGGTAGTCTATTCAGCAGTGTTAGTCCTGGCATCCCTGTACCGGGTTCCCATGGACCCCAACATGCCGCCCCTACCGTATGAAGGCGAAAACATACCTGCGCCGGAATGGTATCTGTTCCTTGTGTTTCAGCCATTCTGGTATCTGACCGGGGAGGACTCAGAATGGTTGTCAGTGGGTACATTCTGGATTCCAGCAGCCATTGTTATTGTGCTGTTCCTTGTGCCAGTACTGATGCGGAAGAAGGAAAAGCCTGCGTCAATGGCAACCTGGAAAAAGGCAGTCTTAGCTCTCATCGCACTGGTATTCTGGAGCCTGGGATGTCTGGCCGTTGTGGGTAGCGGCTATCCAGCAAAAACAACCGGCTGCCCTTCATGCCACAATCCTATGATGGGTGCAAGGCAGGCGCTGCCACCGGCAACTATGGGTGAATACTACAAGATAGAGCGGCAACGGCAGATTGACCTTGGCGGCTATCGTGCAGGCGATACATCTGGATTTGGTGGTTCCTACAAGGACGCCAACTGGCAATTACGCCATTTCTATGAACCGACGATGACCTGGTGATGAAAATGGCCAGAATCAGTATCGCCTTTTTCTTTGTCCAGTTGCTTCTGTGTAGTTTCGTATCTGCTCAAGAAAGCGATGCTTCATCACCTATTAGCGAATATAAGCTGCCAGACTCACTGAGCGCCTCTTTTGCGATCGAAGTCGATGGGAAGGGTCGTGTCTGGTTTACCGAGAAGGTCGGCAGAAATATTGCCATGTTTGACCCTGATAGCGAACGTTTTGAAGTTTTCCCGCTGCCTGAATCCTGGGGCAGGGTAGGCCCGTCACAATTTACAGTCACGGATGAGGGAAACATCTGGTTCACGATTCGTCGCTGGGCTGATGATGTGACTGAAACAAATGTTCTCGGCAGGTTCTCACCCTCGACAGGTGAATTTGTCCGATACGAAATTTCTCTTGACGCGTCACCGCAGGAAATCGTGGCTGATGACGAAGGTATGTTATGGCTGCTGGCAGCAGATACGAATCAATTGTTTCGTGTGGACCCGGTCAATGGGAAAGTCTTGAGCTATGAAATCCCAACACCTGATAGTAACCCGCAGGGACTTTCGCTGGGTCTGAACGGTGATATCTGGTTCAGCGAGCCCAATACCAATCAGATTGGCAGGTTCTCCTCGCGAGAGGGATTTTTTGAGGAATACGAAATACCGACTGCTTTTGCCAATCCAGGGGATATAGCTGTGGATGCCCAGGGGAAGGTCTGGTTTGTCCAACGGTCCTCGAATCGGCTTGGTGTGCTGTATCCTGAGCTGGGTCGCTTTGATGAGGCGCTTGTGCCAACCCTAGATGCGTTGCCTCATGCTATTGAGTTGGACAGCCACGGCAGAGTGTGGTTTCTGGAGTATAGGGGTAACAAGGTAGGCGTGTTCAATCCAACTCTGGCAAGGTTTGAGGAATTCACGATTCCGAGATATAACAGTTTTCCAGGTGAACTGGCTTATGATCCCAAGCGGGGACTCCTGTGGTTCACAGAAAGCAACGCTGAAATCACCCAACTGGGCGTCTTATCCATAGATCTGGCAAACCTGCCGACTGATTCAACCGACCTTGAGATTGCAACTGCAGCGTCTGCAACAAGGATTGCTACTGATGGCGTAGCGGTTAATTACTCCACCTTGTCTATAGCCTTGTCACTGGCTGCGATAATTTTCGCAGTCGGGGTCTGGGTCACCGTCAGATCGAGGGAGGCTGGTTAGCATGATGGCTCTCGAGGTGTTGGCAAGAAGAATAATGTTGGCTGTCCTGGCTGTTATCAGCATCCTGTTTGCCGGTTCGCTCATAGCCGTTCAGCTCACACAATCATTTACTATCCCCACGGCGCACTCGGCGACCACAAGGATGGTAACGGAGAAGGACAATATCTGGTTTGTAGAATACAACACCAATAAGATTGGCCTTTTCAACAGGACCGATCGTATTTTTAGTGAATTCGATATCCCGACCAAGAGAAGCCACCCGTCTGATATAACCCTCGGACCGGATGGCTCTCTCTGGTACACGCAACAGGATGCGAACCAGATTGGTCACTTCAACCCGATCACCAGGACTTTCAAAGAATACGATATTCCAACCATTGACAGCCTCCCTTTCAGAATAACCACGGATGCAAAGGGTGATGTGTGGTTTACAGAGCACTATGGAAACAGGATTGCCCGCTTTAGCGTGGCCAGTGAAACTTTCACCGAGTACGAGGTACCAACACCATCCAGCAGACCCGCCGGCATTGCCGTCGATGCGTCCGGGGGAGTTTGGTTCCTGGAAACACATGGTAACAAGCTCGGTTTTCTCAACCCGGAGGACGGGTCCATTAAGGAATCGGCACTGCCAGAACTCTTCGCGGTGCCGATTGATATGGTCTTCGATGAGAATGGTGTGATCTGGTTTGGTGGAAGGCGGGGCAGCACACTGATAGCGTTTGATCCCACTAGGAAGGCGTTCGAAGTACACGCTATTCCAGGCGGGGGGGTCATTGGAGGATTGACAGTAAATAGCACCGGCAAAATATTGTTCGCACTGGAAAATTCAGGGAAAATTGGGCTATTCAACCCTGTGAATGGAGAATTCAAAATCGTTAAAGCTGTGCTCGAAGAGAGCAAGCCTTATGGTATTGAAACGGATGATGAAGGCAACATCTGGTTTGCCGATTTAAAAAGGAATGTACTATGCAGATTAGATGGTCAGGTTTTGTCGTTAGTGAAATGAAGAGAAACCCAAACATAACAGGGGGTGTTGAAATGAGAAGTAAACGGAAAGCGTTTCTGCAAGCCATACTGATGGGCGTCGCCGTGTTATTGGCGAATACTCAGGTGATTGCAGCTAACAAAAGATGTAGCGCTGAAGGGGAAAAGGTCGAGTGCCCTATCCAGAGCGATGAGATGTTACAGGCGGCTCAGGAGGCCTATGAAAAGGAAGCCAATGATATGGCTGAGGGCAAAGCCGGTAGTACTTATGGGATTGCGCCTTTTGACTATCTGACGGGTGTTGGTAAACGCACTGAGGCAACGACATTGTCGGAAGGTGACAGTGGTTACGCCGGTGGAACTACAGGGCGAACTGAGCTCTGGGATCGCGTCGGCAAACCTGCTGAAGGGGAGTCTATCTACAACCAGTGGACGAACAACTGGTCTCCCAGTTTCAGTGAATCACTGGTTCCAGGTGCCGACCCCAACGAGGGCAAGCAGTGGTACTACGTATACTGTATTACCTGCCATGGCTGGACGCTTCAGGGTGATGGACCCAGTGCAATTGATCTGGACCCCAGACCCAGGATTCTTACCGCCGGCGACCGGTATATGAACAAGAAAACGAACCTCGAGTTGTTCACAGTGATTAAGGGCGGAGGCGAGGCTGTCAACCTGTCTTCATCAATGCCAGCCTGGGGTAATTTTTTGCAGGACCAGGATATCTGGAACCTCGTTGCCTGGATTAGAGCCATGTCAGATGTTGGTCAGCCCAAATCCATTGAAGAGTATCTGAATCCCAAGTCTTCCTATCAGTTGGTCAAAGGTGATGTGAATCCCCTTAATGTTTCCAAGAGTGATGACTTCACTGATGCGCAGGAAATGCTGGAAATCGATCTCGGTGGTCGAGGTGGTGGAGACCTGGTTGGTGGTGGTTATGTCGAGGGTGGATTACGCAAGAAGCCTGAGGATGTAGCGAAGAAGGTAAAACAGAAATACTAGGTGCTATATGCTGTATGATGAGCCGGAGCCGGTAATAGTATCGGCTCCCGTGATGCCAGTCTGGTATCGGATAGCATCACTGAAATAAAACTCTGATCATATGGTGGCTGTATAGTAATGAAGAAGACTGCGATCCTAGTCGGCGTTGTGTTCTTCCTGACTGTTACCGTGTCTGGTGCCTGGCTGTTTTCCCCCCTGGATCAGCTTGCCCAGACCGCCAAGGCGCAGGGCTATCTTGACTATACGCCCGATGAGGCGATTACCTTAGCCTATGAAAGGTGTGCAACCTGTCATGATGTGGAGAAAGTTCTGCTCTACTGTTCGCGCTGTGGTCCCCCGTTTATTGTCACAATCCATTTCATGAAGAAATACATTGATCTTGCTAACCTGGACGGTAATCATGTCACGCCTCTTACTGATGCGGAAATAGTCGCGATCACCCAGGTGTGGAATGGCCTGATTGGCAACTGGGAGAGCGATTGGCGGGTCCAGGACATGACGAAACTACTGGGCAATGATCAAGCGCTGATTGAACTACTTAACACCCCTCCTGAAGAACGAAGGATTGAAGTGGCATTGGCAGGAAAGTTTGCCCCGGGCTCCTATAAAGAGCAGATCCAATAGATTGAAACCATGATAGCCGTAGAAAACCTGATAAAAGACTATGGTAGCCATCGCGCTATCGATGACGTTTCGTTCTCCATGGAAAAGGGGGAAATCCTCGGCTTTCTTGGCCCGAATGGGGCAGGGAAAACAACCATGATGCGCATTCTCACCTGCTGTATGCCAGCCACGAGTGGGCGTGCAACGGTTGCCGGATATGACTGTTTTGATGAGCCATTGGAAGTACGACGCAGGATCGGCTATCTGCCTGAAAGGGTTCCCTTGTACGATGACATGCGGGTTTCGGATTACCTTGAGTTTGTTGCCGGCATGAAGGGTATGACCGCAAGTTCGGTCCCCGATAGTGTTAGACAGGTGGCTGAGAATTGTGGTCTCAGTGACGTATATGGTCGTCGTATTGGTGCTATTTCAAGGGGCTACCGGCAGAGGGTAGGGCTTGCCCAGGCACTGGTAAATGATCCGGAGATATTGATACTCGATGAGCCGACCGTTGGTCTGGATCCCGGGCAGATAAAGGAGATCAGGGCGCTGATTAAGGATCTCTCCGGCAGGCATACGATTATTTTGAGCACCCACATACTGCCAGAAGTGAGTCTGCTCTGCAGTAAGGTTGTCATAATCAACCAGGGAAAACTGGTGGCCATGGATACGCCGGAAAATCTGGGAGCCCAGGTTGGAGGTTCATCCAGGCTGCTGTTGCATATCGGCGGCCCGCCCGAGCAGGTGGAAACCGCGCTCGGTCAGGTTTCGGGGGTCACAAGCGTTCAACGGGACGGCACATCTCAGGTGGACGAATGCCGTTTCTTCGTGGATTTTGACCAGGGGCAGAACCCTCGCAAGGATCTGCAGGCACTTATTGCGGAGAACAACTGGGAACTGATGGAAATGCGTTCGATTTCTGCCAGCCTGGAAGATGTATTTATCAAGCTCGTAACCCGGGAAGATTAGGATGAATATCAGGAGTATCGGTCTGATCTACCGAAGAGAGATGGGCACCTATTTCAGCTCATATATTGCTTATGTGGTCATTGCCATGTTTCTGCTGGTTACCGGGTATTTCTTTTATAACCTGCTGGCATCATTTTCTGTCATCAGCTTTCAGGCCCAGTCGAATCCAATGCTGGAAAGACAATACAATCTGCTGAATATCAATGAGACGGTCGTTCGACCTCTGTTTGGCAATATCAGCATCGTCATGCTGCTGATGACACCATTATTGACCATGAGATTGATAGCAGAAGAACGTAAATCCGGGACGCTGGAACTCCTGCGAAGCTATCCAGTCAGTGATATAGACATACTGCTGGCAAAATACTTCGCCTGCCTGACGGTATTCCTGGCGATGATTATTCCCACCATTGTCTATCCGGTCCTGCTGGTAATCTTGGGGGAGCCAGAGATCATGCCGATGGTAACGGGTTACCTGGGGCTATTGCTGTTAGGAGCCACCTTTATCTCTATCGGGCTTTTCACCTCTTCCCTGACAGAAAATCAAATCATCGCGGCAGCAGTCTCCTTTGGTCTACTTTTCTGCTTTTGGCTGCTTAGTTATTCCATCGCATTTGTTTCCGCCGACCTTGGGAAATTCATAGGCTATATTGCGCTCAATGAGCACCTTGAGAGCCTGGCAAAAGGAGTACTTGATTCTGAAGATATCATTTATTACCTGGGTCTGATTGCACTATTTATATTTCTGTCATTGAGAAGCATGGAGTCCAGGCAGTGGTAGGGAATAACGACAGATTTCCGCTGGTATCCGGCATCGTTGGCCTGATGTTGGCGGCGTCAGGTGGTATTGCCTATGCCATCATGGGTGAGATGGGGAACCTGCCACTGACACTGATCTGGGCAGGTGTTCTGTTGATCGTCTTTTTTGCCTACACCCAACTTGCCCTGATTCAAAAATTCGTCGGTAAGCGGTCGACCATCTATGGGGCTAATTCTTTTGTGATGACCCTGGTTTTTCTCATCATCATTGTCCTGGTCGCCTATATGTCGGTTCGCCACAAGGTGCGCATGGATTTAACGGATACGGGCAGATATACCCTTGCACACCAAACCATCAAGATGCTGCGTTCCCTGCCCGGAGATGTGGAAGTAATCGCCTTCTACCGCAGTGATGAGCGTACTCGCCAGGCGATGGCTGATTTGTTAAAGGAGTATTCCTACTATTCACCAAACTTCAAGTATTGGTTTGTTGACCCGGACCAGAATCCTCTTGAGGCAGCGAAATATGGTGTCACATCCTACCGGACAACCTTGATCAGGCATGATGGTGCGGAAGAAGTTGTCAGTTTCGAATCAGAGAACAAGTTAACTAACGCCTTGCTGAAGGTGCTCAGAAAAGAAATAAAGCGGATTTACTTCTTAAAGGGGCACGGTGAAAACAGCCTGACCAGTAGCGAGAATGTTGGCTACCTAGCAGTAAAAGAAGCCCTTGAGGAGGAGCACCATGAGGTCCAGGAACTGCTGCTAGTCGAATCGGATCGAGTTCCGGAAGACGCCTCAGTGGTAGTGGTTGCCGGTGCAAAAACAGCCCTGCTGCCACGTGAGATGGAAATGCTCAATGAGTATATCCGTGGCGGGGGTAAGGCGCTGTTCATGCTTGACCCCGGTGATGATCCCCAGTTGGGCCGGTATTTGAAGGCGTTCGGTTTCACTGTGGGTGAAGACATCATTATCGATCAACTCAGCCAGGTATTTGGCGGGAATTATTTGACCCCGGTTGTTTCCGAGTATTTTAAAAGGCACCCGGTTACGGCTGAATTTGATATAGCGACATTTTTCCCCATGGCACAGAGCGTATCCATCGAAGAGGATAAAACCACAGGCAGTCTCAATCTTGCGAAAACCAGTGAGAACAGCTGGGCAAAACGATCGGGAGTTCTGGATGAGAATAGTCTCGACTTTGATGATAAGACAGGTGTTGCCGGTCCGCTAAATGTCATTTCTGTAACCTCCATCCCCCTTGAACAGGATCAGTCTGAAAAGATGCAGCAGACCCCAGGCCAGGATAACCCTGACACGAAGCAGTGGGGAAAGATTGTTGTAGTGGGAGATTCGAACTTTGTCAGTAATGCTTATATCCAGATGGCGGGTAACCGGGATCTATTTCTAAACATGGTGGATTGGCTTGTAGAAGAACACCTGTTGATCTCAATTAGAAAGAAGGCGCCGGGTCTGTCTCCTGTTACGCTGACAGCTGTGGAGGGCAGGATGGTCTTCTGGGTTTGCGTCATCATTCTCCCGTCACTGGTGATGATTCTCGGCTTTGCAGTCATCGCCCGTATCAGGTCACTTGGTTGAACTCCGCAAGGAAGACCCTGTTCTGGCTCGTCGCTCTGCTGCTGGTAGCCGGAGGATTTTATTTCTTTGACCAGCGGGTCGCGGAAAAGGAGCAGGTCCTGGAGGAAAGTCTCAAGCTTTTTCCCTTCACGGTTGAGGCGGTGGATGAGTTCTCGATAACCAGTGAGCAGGATGGCCTGAGAGTTGCGGTCAATCGTCGAGATGGGCAGTGGTGGCTGAAGACACCCGTCGTAGCGCAGGGAGACCAGGCGAGAATCGAATCGATTTTGAGCAATATCGTGCTGGCACGAAAGGACCGCACACTTTTCGATCAGGCGGATGCGGCCAAACTACAAGAACTGGGTCTTGAAAACCCAGACCTCGAGATGAGCTTCCTCGTATCCGGAGAAGAGACCAGGATTCTTTTTGGTAGTGCAGGGCCCACTCATAACGTCTCATACGCAATGTTTTCAGGTGATCCAAGGGTTTATCGCATTCACTCGGACGTCAGGGCTGAAGCAGATAAAGGCGTTTATGAACTGCGTGACAAGTCACTTCTTGCATTTGATCCCGTGAAGCTAAAGAGGTTTGAGATGGATCGGCGCGGTCAACCCAGGGTGGTTGTGGAGCACGATGAAGGGCGCTGGCACCTTCTTGAGCCAGGCAGGGCTCAAGCTTCGCAGGAAAACGTGCTGGAAGGCTTATTTATGATCAAGGATGCCGAGATAGAGCACTTTCTTGGTATTGCGTCTGGTGAACAAGAAAGCTTCGATCGAAAAAGCTACGGCCTCTCATCGCCTAGAGTTCGAATATC
Organism: Gammaproteobacteria bacterium; assembly: GCA_002726655.1. Classification (GTDB taxonomy): domain Bacteria; phylum Pseudomonadota; class Gammaproteobacteria; order Pseudomonadales; family Azotimanducaceae. The sequence continues at coordinate 5,409 of PBRP01000152.1, read as the reverse complement.
CATTGTCGATGAGCAGAGAAAAGAGCCGTATATACTTATTATCGGTGATAAGGACAGGGTCAGGCGGGGGTACTTTGCGGTCACCAACAGTAGCGAAGAGATTATCGTGATTGCCGAAGATCTGGTCAATTATTTGCTCTCGGTCAAAGACAACTGGCGGGAATCCCAAGCATAATTGGCCATGCAATATTTTCCCCGTCAGCTCTTATATCTCCTGCTGGTAAGCTTGATGCTTGTGGCTTGCAGTAAGGAAGAAGTGCAAGAAGAAGGTCTGGAACAAGAGCCTATTATTGTTGTTGCCGGTGAATCAATAGTCATTAATGCAATGCCAGGCGAACAGTTTGTTGAAGAGGAACGGCAACTGCTGATCGGGGTCGTCGGTCCTGAAACTGGCGCCGAGGCGAACTTTGGTATGGCAGTAGTCCAAGGCGCGAAACTTGCGGTTCAACAATTAAATGAAGCTGGTGGTATTAGTGGGCAGGATCTTCGGCTGCTTCACTATGATAATCAGTCAGATGCTGATAAAACAATGGGAATTGTGCAATATCTGATTGATCAGAGGGCAATGGCAATTATCACCGCACCGACTGGCTGGGCGACCTTTGGCCCTACTCATCTCAGTGATGAAAGTAATACGATTTTGATCTCCGTTGGTTCGAGAAGACGGATTGCCAGGAGCGGGGACTATATTTTTCAGTTATCCCTCAGTGATGAAGTTGCCACTGACTATATGATCGGATATAGCGTTCACGAAATGGGGTTCAAGCGCTTCGCACTGGTTACCGTTTCGGATTACGACTATTCACTGGATATAAGTGCACTATTCAAGAAAGCTGCTACCAGGAAGGGGGCCGAAATCGGCCTGGAAGTTGATACCTACGATACCTTTACCGGTCAGCATAATGTGCAACAGACAATCGCTGAAATAGTGGGTGAAGCAAAGTCCCTGGATGCAGTAATCTTTACTGGTGGTATCAGTGAGGCGGCAAGTCTGGTCAGGGGTTTAAGTGAAAGGCAGGTCAAACTGCCACTTCTAGCGGGAGAGGATCTGTTTTCAGATGAGTTCCTGCAATTGGCAGGGCCTGCAGCAGCAGGCTCGCTGGTGTACGCGACTTACCCCAATCGGAAACTACCCCAGACGGCGGAGTTCATCTCAGCTTTTCAGCGGGAGAACGCCAGTGTGCCCGATCGGTTTGCTGCGCTTGCGTATGATGCAACCACGTTGGTTGCCGACACCATGATCGAAACAGGGTCAAGACATAGTTCTGTCGTTAGGAAAGTAATGCTTGGTTCAAAGATGATGAATGGCGTAACGGGTGCCTCAGAATTTTCTAATCAAGGTGCCTCCATCAAGGTTCCACTAATTTACAAGGTGATCAAATCAGAGGGCAGTGAAAAATTTGCTCTGCAGCTGTGATCTTCTTCAGGTCTCGGAATTTCAACTAATTAGCAGTACATTATGAAACGTTATCATCAACGGCATTACTTTGGCGGGGTCGCCTTGGTTCTTTTAGTGCTCCAGGTCTTGACCGGGATATTTTTAACCATGTTTTATGAGCCAAGCCTAGAGCATGCCTATGGGAGCGTTCAGTCTCTTTACCAGGACCTGTTTACCCACGGATGGGTCCGTGATTCACATCGCTGGCTGGCCTTTTTTATCATTACGGTCAGCATCATTCATTTCATCAGAAGCCTGTTGAGAAAGGATTTTATGAGGCCGAGGAAAAAGGTCTCCTGGTTGACGGGAATGTTGTCGATCCTGGCTATCTTCATCATTATGGTCACCGGCTTCATATTGCCCTGGGAATGGAAAGGGTACTGGTTTATGGAAATGGTGCCCAATATGGCGGGAGAATTGCCTCTCGTTGGTGAAGCACTAAAGAACTGGTTGCTTGCCTTCTTTACCCTTGGTCGAGCCTATGTTGTACACATTCTCATATTCCCAATTATCGTAGTCATCCTGATTGATATTCATGTTCTCGGCACCCTCAGGGCTCGAAAGGGCGGTATCTCGCGCTACCTGATGCTTCATGGTTTGATTACCCTGCCAATCGTCCTTGCCATCACCGTATTGGCGGTCGGTGTTCCGATGCCCACCGAAGACCCGGATGTTATTCCGTTACCTCTTGAGGGTCGATTTATCCCTACCGCTGAATGGTATGCCCTGTTCTTTTGGGCTCCCTTTATGTTCTTTGAAAACTGGATAGCAACAACGCTGGGACTATATCTGCCCCTCGTACTGTTCCTCGTTCTAGCAATTGTGCCTTTTCTGGTGAAACGCAGACCCACAGCTGGGCGAAATATTTCCAGACCATCAATGATCCCGAAAAAACTCGTGGTATTTACGGCGGTTACTTTAACGGCTGGTGCATTGTTTGGATCGATCTTTGCAGTTTCTTATCGGTCACCAACACTGGGCTGCAACTCCTGTCATAACATCTATATGGGTAGACGGATGGGCATTCCCCCGGATGATTTCAAGGACAGGAAGAAATTGCCGCTACTGGATGACAATCAATGGATGGTGGAGCACTGGTTTGAACCCCAGCAGACCTGGTAGTCGCTGAAGGCTAGCGTTCCCAGTGTTCTTCCGGTAAAGGAATCGGGCCGTAGTGGGTTTCCTCGGCTGCATAGACTTCCAGCGAACTGACCAGAGCGCGCCAGAGTGTTCCTGTTGGCTCTTGTGCATTGACGGGAATGCCGGCGGCAACGACCAGCTCATCCATTAGTGTTATTAACTGATCTCGGTCAATCTCCTGTGCTTCAATCGTATCGTCAATTGATAAATCAAGAACTTCAGCAAGCCTATTTCGTGTGCTTGACCAGTGGGCTTCACCTTCGGCATCAGTCTCAGTCAGATCGTTCAATGCATCTCGTACCGCAGTCAGTTTGTCTCTGATTGCATGGTTACCGGCACGCACAGTCTGCAAGGGTTCGACCCATCCAGCCGCCAGCCACTCGAGGGTCAGGGCAATCTGACCAGCCTGGCCGCGTGCGAAACCACTCTCCAATTCAGGAATTACATGTTCTTCCAGGCTTGCTTTCAATGTTCTAAGAGCTGCAGGTACTGTTGGTTTCATTGTGCTGGCCCTCCGACGATTCCGCCAAGCATAGCAACGGATTGTACATGAGCGCCGCTAGCGAGGCTAAGACTCCTGGCATCCCTTGAGCGACCCTGCATGGCGCCTTGAATGCCTGCCAGTGAGACGATGACATTGATTTGCGTAATCTTGAGCAATGTGAAGTAGCTCACCAGTTCCTCATCTATTTTTATACCACTGGCCTCCTCATAGTGACGTGCCTGATCGCCATGTAAACCTGCCCAGCCAGATAGAAATCGCGCAAACGCCACGTCTTCCATGGGATGACCGATTAATCCCATTTCAAAATCAAGCAGCGAGACAATCTTTCCATCTTTCCAGAAGAAATTATCGAATCTATAGTCGCCAAAGACCAGTCGAGCCTCAGTATCTGGAATTATCGGTCTGTTTGCGCGCAGCCATTGGAACAGTGCTCTTAAGGCTGGTGTTGGCGGCAGTTCCATTGATGCTACTTTCTCTTCCATCCAGGTAATTTCACGTTCTACAGGATCCTTCCCGGAGGCATCATGAGGGGGGAGGAAATCCGCAAGCGAACCCGCCTGCCAGTCGAGAGCGTGTATTCGGGCCAGCATTTCAGCGAATTCATTGCCGTATTTGGCTTTCTCGGATGGATCTTCAAACCTGGGATCATCCAGGGAAGGTATCTCAGCTTCGACCCATTCCATGGCGTAGAAGGGTCGGCCCAGGGTCGCTTCATCCATTTCCAGCCAAACAGGTTGAGGAACCGGTAGCCCGGAATCCTTGTAAAACTGCAGCAGGCGAAATTCGACAGATGGATCATGAGGCTCCAAAATGCCCCCCTTGGGAGCAACCTTAAAGACCCAGGCATCTGATTCCGGCTCGCCATTTTCCTGCCAATTGGCACGAATACCAAACAGATCCCATGAGCGCCCCCCCATCATCCTGGTGATGACGACGGAAATTTCTTCAGCATCCGGTATCTGACGCTCCAGATATCGGATTATGGTTTCGTTAAATTCTCGATTTCTTACCAGGTTCTCCACTAACTGCTCCTCATAGTTCAATTCACTCGCGTTTGCTGCGAGCGATTTGCTGACTGGGTGAGTATACACTGAATAACGGCGGGTCGATTCGCCCTGATCCTTCAATATAAACGAAACCCGCAGTGCGCAAAACCAGGGGAAGTTGCCCCTATTCTGAAGCCTTTCCCTGGTTCTTTTTGTGCCACAGACCAACGGTTACAAGTAACAGGCCGAACAGGGTTAGTAGCAGGTAGAACGGATCAATGGCCGTATCGGTTAATAACGAGAGGAAAATGTTGAATAGGGCAAGGAGCGTAATGACGGCGCCCAGAACCAGTGACCTGAACCCCTTGTTTTTATTTACCTGCGCCTTCATGAAATGTCCGGGCTAAACTAGCAGGCCGAGAAAGAATGCCTTGTAGTAAACCATGACACCGGTAATGTTCATCAGCGCCAGTACGCCCAGGACTGCCGCGCTGAAATTTCTCAGCAGTGGTTTATAGATGGCGGGCATAGGGCGAACGATCATGATTAGGGCCAGCCCTACGACAGAAAAAGATAGTCCCATGCCGAGGCCATAAATCAGGGCGAGGCGCGCGCCTTGCCCTGCTGTTTCTGATGCCACCGACATTTGCAGAATCTTCGCGTAGGTTGGCGTTACACAGGGTGAGTAGATCAGGGCGAAGGAGATACCAAGTAATAGCGGACCAAGTCCAAGCACTATCGGCCACAATAGGTGATTCATGTCCCGCAATCGTGCTGCGAGAACGAAGTGAAGGCTGATTATGCCTATAAAGATACCGGCAGCAATTCTTAGATTGTTGATGTTGGACATGAGCAGTCGACCCGCGCTTATTCCCCTTGCACTCAGCAGCGCGTAGATAATGCTAAATCCGATCATATAGAGTGCCGGAGGGAGCAGTAATCGCACCCCTGGATTTATTCTCGAATCCTCATCCGTGGTCAGGTAGAGTCCCAGAATATAGACCATAAAGAAGGGGCTGATCTGGAGGATGCAGATCTGCCAAATGGAAAAAAAGGAAGAAAACCCGCCCCACAGTGCAGTCGTCCACTCCACTATAGGATTTCCTCAACCCAGGTGAATACGTCGCTTTCCATATCCTTGATATTGCCATAGTAAATTCGCCGCAGTGTGCCGCTCTTGTCAACTAACACGGTGGTTGGTGGTGAATTGATACCATAGCTGCGAGCAATCTTGTTGCCCTCGTCATATCCAGCGGGAAAAGGCAGGTCATAATCAAGAACAAACTGCCTGAATTTGTTCTCGGGGTCCTGAATTCCAACCATCAGAAAGTCAATATCCT
>PBRP01000084.1 GCA_002726655.1 Gammaproteobacteria bacterium | reverse complement strand
GTATGGTGTAGTGAGCCTGTTTGTGGAATGCCGGGTCCAAGGTCAGAAACACAGGTTTCCTCATTAATAGCATTGATACAGACCAGGTCGGTTACGGTACTGATGTTCAGAAGAGCGGGGGTGTCTCCAGCGTCATCTTCGTTATCGTATGTATATTGTGCAGTCAGTTGATCGTATACCTGCCAAAGGGCTGATGCAGAAAACGCAAGTCGGTCCTCAGAGTTCTCACCTCGACTATTGGTGTTGTTTTTTATGTAGTCTCCGCCCTCGTCCTTCCAGTTGAAAGAGACCTTTCCTGCCAGATTTTTAAAAACAGGAAAATTCAAAACGCCATCCATCTCTCTCCGGTCAAAGTCCCCGAAGCTGGCTCTGACGTCGGCTTCGAATTTTCCCGTAGGCTTGCTGCGCACTATATTGATGGTGCCTGCGGTATTGGGCATCCCGTGATAGGTCATCTGAGGACCCCTGGCTATCTCCACCTGCTCAAAGTCAAACAAGACCTGCATCTGACTCGCATGGGTGCCAACGTATACCCCATCAACACTGACCGCGACCGCTGGTTCAAAACCCTTACTGGTTTGTGATGAGCTGATTCCACGCATGCCGATGGCAGCGCCCTGTGGCGTCCTGGTCAGGCCATCAATAACGACGCCGGGAGCACAATTCCTTCAAGGTCTTCAAGGTCCCTCAGGTAGGTACGCCTCATGTCAGCTTTCTTGACGATGGTTACCGTCTCTGGTGTCCACTGAAGTGGCTCCTGACGCAGCCGAACACTGGTTGTTTGCTCGGTAATGATGAAATCTTCCTCGGCCTGCAGCGGGCATACAAGGGCCGCGAACAGACAGGCAATAAGGCTCCTAATGCTTGGTGTCATAAGAATTTCCGATCAATATCATTAGTCTTAGTCTTTAACCCGCTCATGGTAGGCTGGTGTACGAGAAAATCAACCGAAATGGGCTTTCACAGAGTTATTTCGCATCGGGTCATCACGACCGAAGGCCATGTGGTGGCCTGAGTGGATTGATCTACAAGCGAGATCCCTCGAGTCGTGGGCGACTCCGATCCACTCGTGATGACTGGCATTGAGTCATTTCGGGAAAAGAAAAAGGGCGGTATAAACCGCCCTTTTTTTGCCGCTGGTAGAAAAAGCTGGTTAGGGGAAAACCGAGCCCTATTCTACCGGTACAACCCTGATGCTTACGGAGTGCATATATTCTTCGGCATCCCAAAACAGGTGTCTCACATCCTCTACCTTGACTCTCAAGTCGATATGCCTTTGTGTTCCTGAAAGTAGATGGACCCAGTCCTGTTTTGTTATTACATCGCCAATATTGATGCTCAAGGGCATGTCTGTGTCATTGACAATGGGCTCACTGCTGTATGAATCCATGTAGATCTCTAATCGGTGTAAGCTCATCCTCTTGTCCCCGAAATGCTAAGCGACTGTTGATACCTATTTAAGCGCCGCCTATCGCTCCAAACTGTGATCTTCTTCACAATTTGGACCGATTAGGAAAATTCTTTTCCGGAACCGTGATCAGCTTCACATTTCTCGTGTGAAACCAGGCTAGAAGCTGTTATCTATAGGGCCAGAGGCTGGGCTTGTGGAACTAATGGCGATTTAGGTATGGTAGCGCTCCTTTGTTCAACAGAAACATCACAAGTGACAAGAGCGTTTGCACAAGGACTGCTGAAGTATCGCTGGCTCATTCTCCTTAGCTCACTGGCAGTAACCGGTCTGGCCGGATCAGGATTGCAGTTCCTCAAGGTCTCTACCGAACCAAGAGATAATTTCGGCCCTGATAATCCACAATTAGTCGCCTTTGAGAACCTGGAGGAGACATTCTCCAGGGTTGAGAATGTCTTTTTTGCGATCGCGCCCGATGACGGTCAGGTATTTTCTCCTCGCGTACTCAAGATCATTGACGATCTAACCGAAGATGCATGGAAGACACCGTTTGTAAAACGGGTGGACTCTCTCACCAATTACCAGCATACGGTCGCTGATGACGATGACCTGCTGGTTGAAAATCTCGCGGAATATCCAGAGAGCCTGTTACAGGCGGACCTTGAGCGAATCCGGGATATTGCAATCAATGAGCCACTCGTAGTGAACCGACTGGTCTCCCGGGATGGCACTGTTGCTGGTATCAATATTGATTTTTATATTAATCCGGGTGATTCGGACGGACAGGTTAAATCTGCCAACTGGGCAAAAAGAAAGAAATCGGAAATCATGAAAGCCCATCCGGATGTCAAGGTTTATGCCACGGGTCTCATCATGATCAGTGAAGCGTTTTCCAGCACCGCGCAAAGAGACCTGGTAACACAAATGCCGCTGATGTACCTGCTGGTGGTTGTGGTGATAGCGCTCTTACTGCGATCATCTATCGGTGTTCTCGCGATTGTATGTACCACTATCCTGAGCATCGTTTCTGCCATGGGTGTAGCAGGTTGGCTGGGAATAAGCATCTCTCCCATGTCAGCGAATACACCAACGATTATTCTCACAGTGGTAGTCGCCCATGGAATTCATCTGATGGTGTCTTTCTACCAGTCAATACGATCGGGTGATAGCAAAGAAACATCTATACTGGATGCCGTAGACATTAATGTTCAGCCGGTGTTCCTGACCAGTCTGAGTACCGCAATAGGTTTTCTCAGCCTCAATATTCTCGCCGACGTGCCGCCCATTCAGGATATCGGCAACATGGTGGCGATTGGCGTCCTGTTTGGCTTCATCTATTCTCTCACCTTTCTGCCCGCCCTTGTTTACATCCTGCCGAACAGGGTAAGACCTGGTGAATCATTTGCCGTTGCCTCCATGGGGAATTTTGCAGAGATGGTGATCGCTAACAGAAAATTGCTGATGTCAGTGACTTCTGCTGTTGCCCTTGGCCTTATGATCCTGGCGCCGATGAATATCATCAGTGATCAGTTCAGTAAGTATTTTGGTGAGAGTACTGCATTGCGAATTGACACAGATTTCACTGACCAGAACCTTGGTGGGCTTTACACTATTGAATATTCACTGGATACCGATAGTGCTCAGGGTGTGTCAGATCCAGATTATCTGGAGGTTGTGGAGAATTTTGCTGGATGGTTCAGAGCGCAGGAACATGTAAACCATGTAAACCATGTAAATACCTATACTGATATTGTGAAACGTTTGAACAAGAACCTCCACGGTGATGACCCCGCGTTTTACTCCCTTCCCGAGTCAAAGGAACTGGCAGCACAGTACCTGTTGCTGTATGAACTCTCGCTCCCCTTTGGCCTGGATCTGACCAACCAGCTTAACTTTGATAAGTCAGCCAGCAGGATGACGGTATCTCTGCCCAGCATGGGCACACCGGAATTTATAGCCTTGCAGGAGAAAGGAAGAGCGTGGTTAAGAGAAAATGCGCCCGCTTTAGAGCAGGAAGGTTCAAGCGCTTCCCTGATGTTTACCCATATTGGTATTCGCGTAATGCAGGGCAGTATTAAAGGAGCGCTCATTGCTCTGGTACTTATCGCGCTGGTGCTCATGATATCGCTGCGCTCGTTCAAGATTGGTGTAATCTCATTAATACCGAACATGTTGCCAGGTGTTACAGGCTTTGGTGTCTGGTTTCTTCTAAATGGCAAGGTCGGTCAATCCATGTCAATGGTCTTGGGAATTACCATGGGAATCGTTGTCGATGACACGGTTCATTTTCTGAGCAAGTATCTGCGCGCAAGAAGAGACAGAGGGCTGTCAGCGGAAGATGCTGTTCGCTACGCCTTCAGGAGTGTTGGTGTTGCCTTGTGGATCACAACTTTGGTGCTCGTAGCCGGATTCTTGCTGCTAAGTACATCCGATTTTAAACCGAACGGTGATACGGGTTGGTTGCAATCGTCATTGGTATTGCCCTGGTTTTGGATTTCCTGTTATTACCGCCCCTACTGATTCTGCTGGATCGGGATAAACCTGAAGCAGTTTCTCGCAAGGCTCCCGAAGGCTAGGATAGCCAGAGCATGATATCTTTGCGCTTTCGGGTTATGCGGATCGAAGGTCCGGTAGCTGGTAGCCTTCATTGCTTAGCTGCAGTCGAATCGTTTTCTTGTCGATTTTTCCAGTCGATGTTAAAGGAATCTGCTCGACGAAAATCACATCATCAGGTAACTGCCACTTCGCGAATATTTCGACGCAATGTTCAAGTATGATCTCTTCAGTCACATTTGAGCCTTCGCTCAGGATAACCAGGGCCACAGGCCTTTCGTCCCACTTTGGATGGGGTTGGGCGACTACCGCGGCCTGGACAACGCCGTCCATTGCGACGATATAGTTCTCCAGGTCCACGGATGAAATCCACTCCCCACCTGATTTGATCAGATCTTTTGATCGATCTGCGATAATCACGTATTCCTCTGGGTCAATTTTTGCAACGTCACCGGTAACTAACCAGCCATCCTGAAACTTTTCAGGTTGCGGGTTGTTGTAGTATTCGGAACAGATCCATGGGCCACGAATCAGCAGTTCACCAACGGCTTCGCCGTCGTTGGGTAGCGTCTTCCACTCCTCGTCGGCAATTTTGACTTCAAGGCCCGGCATGGTTAGACCTGCCTTGGCGATGTTTTCGAATTGCTGGTCCTCAGTTAAATTAATGTGTGAACGCTTGGCGACTTTGCGCGATAAGGTGGCCAGGGGATTAGTTTCTGTCATTCCCCAGCCCTGTATCATTTCTACGCCAAGGGTATCCCAGTACCAGCGCATCAATGAAACCGGCGGCGCCGATCCGCCACATGTCAGGCGCGAAACATGCGACATATCGTACTTGCCTGGATTCTCTTCGAGAATCCCTTTCACCCCCTGCCAAATAGTTGGGACGCCAGCTGACAGGGTAACTTCTTCTTCTACCATCAGCTCAACGATTTTATCTGGGCTCATAAAGCGGTGAGGCATAACCTGCTTGCATCCGAGCATTGAGGCTGAGAAGGGTAAACCCCATCCCATAGCGTGAAACATTGGCACGATGCCGCAGATCGCATCCAGTGATGACAGGTTCATAGAATCCGTCAAGGCTTGAGCCAGCGTGTGCAGGTAAGTTGACCGGTTCGTATACATTACGCCTTTTGGTTTTCCAGTAGTGCCACTGGTATAGCACAGGCCCATAGGCGAATTTTCGCTGATCTCCGGCCATTCATAATTAGCGTTGGCATCAGCGATGAAATCTTCATAGTCCACTGTATTAGGGAAAGAAGAGTCACCTCCTTCACCATGCCGGCATATAATCAACAATTCTACCGAGGGGATCTTATCAAGCAGAGGCTCAAGCAATGGCAGAAGATCTTCATCTGCAAAAATGACACGGTCTGCAGCGTGGTTAATAATATACTCAAGATCGGTGGGACTGAGGCGGATATTAATGGTGTGCAATACAGCGCCCATGGAAGGTACAGCCTGGTAAAGTTCAAGGTGTCTGTAGTTGTTCCACATGAAGCTGGCCACGCGGTCACCGACCCCAATGCCAAGTGCTTTCAATGCACCCGCCAGCTGATTTGCCCGGTCCCAGGTTGTTCTTAATGTTTGCCTGTGGGTACCGTGTTCCAACAAGGTAACGATTTCTTCATTGGGATCAAGTTGGGCGCCACGACCGAGGATGCGGGACATAAGAAGCGGTGTATTCTGCATTGTCATTAGTTCTGCTCCATAGGTTTGGTCAAATATCAGCTGGTAAAAACATAGGCTTATGAAGAAACCTGCCTATTCAGGGCCTGTGTACTTGCAATGATCAGTGACTTGAATTCGGCGCTAAGGATAACGGAAATTGGTGTTTTAATAAAACCGGGCAGCATAGTGTTACATTATGTCTAATGAGAAGTTTATGACAGACACGCTAACCAGAAAAGAAGGGTCTGAAGGTGGCAAGCTAAGTCGTGGCATTATTGGTGCATATGGTGCGCCAGCCATTGGCGCGGGCTACATGTACCTTCTTATCAATCTGTACATTATGAAATTTTCAACCGATGTACTGTTGATTGCTCCGGCGGTCATGGGGCTTATATTTGGCGTGTCGAGAGTCTGGGACGCCATTTCTGACCCGCTCGTTGGTTACTTAAGTGACAGAACCATGCACAGCATGGGGCGGCGGCGGATCTGGCTATTGGCTGGCATTTTGCCGATTGGTCTGACTTTTGTCATGGTTTTCTCGCCTCCCGAAGAACTATCCGGGTCCTGGCTTATTGCCTGGATGGCGTTTGGCGTCATTGGTTTCTATTCTGCAATGACCATTTTTATTGTTCCGCATATGTCCCTTGGTGCAGAACTGACTCAGAACTACCATGAACGCAGTCGTTTATATGGGCTGAGGCATGCCGCCTTCACCGTTGGCTCGATCTTTTCGCTCTTCAGCATAAAACTGCTGATCGGTGCAGAGCAGGAGGGTGAGGAAGCCGTACGGCGCGTGGCATTTGAACTGAGTGTGATGGCAGCATTGATAACCGGTGGACTGATTGTCTACGCCGTTATGAAACTGAGAGAGCGGTCTGACTTCCAGGGCAGGGTACAGCAAAGCCCCTTTGGGGCTTTCAGAGACGTGTGGCAGAACCCCCACGCACGATTGGTTTTGGTCGTTTCCTTTATCGAACACGTTGGCAGCGCCGTCATTGCATTGTTAACACTTTACATTGCGCAGTATGTGGTTGGCAGAGCCGCGCTGGCGCCTGTCTTTATTCTCGCCTACATGATCCCGTCGTCCCTGTCGGTGCCAATGTGGCTTCCACTCTCGAGGAAATTTGGCAAGATCCGCCTTTGGATATTTTCCATGCTCCTGACAGGGTTTTCTTTTGCCGGAATGTTCAGTTTACCGTTCCTTGAAACATTAGAAGCGAAAGTTATCACCATCTTCTTCTTTGCTTTCTTTGCAGGGTTAGCTGCCGGTTGCGGTGGAACCATTGCGCCATCAGTGCAGAGCGACATTATTGATTATGATGAATATAAAACCGGAGAAAGAAAGGAAGGCTCCTATTTCGCGGCCTTCAACTTTGTCTTCAAGAGTGCGGCTGGCCTGATGATTGTTGTTACCGGTTTTGTTTTGCAGTTTTCAGGGTTTATTCCAAACCAGGAACAGACCATGGTAGTGCAGATTGCCATGGTTTCCCTGTACGGATTGTTGCCGCTGACCTGTTACGCCACAGGAGCCTTAATCTTTTCAAGGTTCTCCCTGAACGAGGAGGAACACGCGAGGATCAGGGCAAGATTGAGGGAAGGCTAGTCTTCCTTTGGCAGCATAACGGCGAGTTGTCTTGACTGGGCAATCAGGTAGCCTTCTGGCGACCAGATTTTACCATTTTCGATGAGGTACCCTTCCTGGGCAACACTGGTGGTGAAATCAACCAGCAGGAAGTCATCGAGTCCGCCACTGGGAATCGGTACAGAAGTCAGAAAATGTACCGTATGGTCTATAGTTGGTGCATGTAAGGGCATTGGTGTATCTCTTACAACCAGCCCGGGGAACCAGGAATCTGATATTGCCACGATGGCAAGGTCATCATATTCGCGGTTCTCTTTGAAGCGAGTCCAGCCACCAACCCTGCTCTCATCGGCAGTATCCGGCGGTACCGGGCCAATGGCCAACCGCTGATCAAAGTGATCGCGAAATGGTACATATCCGATGAGCCCGGGGTTCATGCGTTGTTCCAACGGAATATCTTCCGGGCCTGGCACTTCCGGCATATTGAAATCACGGAAACTGAAGGATTCACGGGCAGATGCGAAGGTAGCCATGCACATTGCTATGGTGCGTTCACCTTGAACGAGTCTGGCTGTACAGGTAGATAATGAACGCCCCCTCTTTTCAACGTTAACATGAAGGTTTGCGGCGCCTGGTAGAGAAGCTGAGAGAAAGTGAAACGTAATAGATCGGGTCTGTACATCTCCCAGCGTATCTTTCATGCCCTTGAGAATAATCGCGGCAACATAGCCGCCGTTGGGTCCGATAAGAACGTTCCAGGTATCACTAATATTTACCTCGTAGTGGCCTGCCGAAATCGGCTCAAGTGCGATATCCCGGTCAAACTGGGTTTCTTTCATGCGACTTCCTTATTGGAACCCGGGATGATAGTGGATTATGGCCTTGCCTGCTTTGATGGTTTTTACGGTAGGGCTAGATATCAACGTCTGTCCGCCTGGCGAGCCTGCGGTGATAATAGATTGTCTCTCCAGTGAAGATTGTCAGCGCGATCCAGATACATGTGAAGGTAATAATTCGGTCAATGCCAAATGGTTCGTCATACATGACGACAGCCACAACGAGTGACAGGCTAGGTGCTATGTATTGAAACATGCCGATATTGATGAGTGACAGCCGGGTTACCGCAGCGGCAAAGCACAGAAGGGGGAACGAGGTGACAACCCCCCCCATGACAAGCAGGACATCTGTCTGCACATTTACTGAAGCAAAAGCCATGTTTCCTGTGGAATAGAACCAGAGCAGGCCAAGGAGGGCGAAGGGAAGGATTACCAGGGTTTCCAGTGCAAGCCCCAGGACGGATGGTAAACCCAGGTTTTTTCTTAAGAGTCCATAGGTGCCGAAACTGCACGCCAGGGTAAGTGCAATCCAGGGCACTGCACCGTAGTAGATCAATTGGATCGCGATACCTGACAGGGCGATGATAATGGCAATCCACTGCATTGGCCTCAGCCGTTCCGAAAGGAATATCATGCCAAGAAAGACGCTTACCAGCGGATTGATGAAGTACCCCAGGCTTGTCTCCACGATATTGCTAGTGACGACAGCGTAAATATAGACCAGCCAGTTCACTGATAAGAGGGTAGCGCTCAGCATTAATCTTCTGACTACCTTCGCTTCTACTTTCAATCCGCCCAGTTGCCTGGTGTAGGCGAGAATTCCGATCAATAAGAAAACAGACTAGACCACCCGGTGGCAAAGTATCTCCCATGGGGAGACCTGATCCACGAACTTGAAATATATGGGTACAAACCCCCAGAAAAGGTAGGCGGAGAGCGCGAAGTAGGCGCCCTGTAATGTTTGCTTATCGAACATCTGGGACAGTTTGGGAAGGGAAAGGTCGGGCACTCTAATGGGTTGTGATCTAGTTGGTAAGTAGGGTTTTGGTTTCGGTTGCTGCGGCAAAGCCTGCCCTTTTCCTGCGCCGATGTCCCTGCGTCTAACGGTCTAAATTTGTTGTGAGCTCCTTCAGCCCTGCTGGCTTCTATGCAGGAACTGGCCCGCTCGATTTTCGAAATCGGACAAGAACTGGCTAGGGGAATAGCGGGCGGGTATAGTTGCAACAACTTACAAAAAGAATCTCTGCATGCGAACCTGGCAGTGGTTGACCGTCTCGATACTTGTCATTATTTTTGCTTTTTTCAGCTATATTTTTCTGCAGATTCGTTCGCTGGAGGTCAACCAGATAACCAATGACCTCTATGTGATCTACGGTCTTGGCGGGAACGTGGCCGTGCTGGATACGGATGAGGGTACGGTCATTGTCGACAGCATGACACTGACATATCAGGGCGAACGTATCAAAGAAAAAGCAATGGCGCTTACCGGCAAACCCATTAGCCTGGTCATCAATACTCACTATCATGCTGATCACACGCACGGTAACCCTGCTTTTGACCCAGGTACCCGAGTGGTCGCCACGAAAAGAACCTTGCACCACCTGCAACAAACGGACGCTGATTATTTCTCGGGTGAAGCCGCTAAGCTGATGCCCAATGAAACCTTTACTGATGACAAGGAAATTTCCATGGGGAATAAGACCCTGCGGTTGATTCACCCGGGTAGGGGACATACTGATGGTGATCTCGTGGTCTTGTTCGTAGAAGAGAAAACGGTGCACATGGGTGATCTGTTTTTCTTTCTCCACTATCCGAACATAGATCTTGAGGGTGGGGGTTCAGTTGCCAACTGGGGCGACACCATTGAGAGGGTTCTTGGTCTTCCTTTTCACACGGTTATTCCAGGTCATGGGATCATCACAGATCGCCCCAAGTTGGTTCAGTACAAGGCCTTTATGAGTCAGCTTGCGGAAATTGGTGAGCGAGCTGCCGCGGAAAATATATCCCTCGAAGATACTCTCAGAACAACAGATCTCACCGAAGACAGAAATTACGAGCCGCTGAATATTATTGTCCCGCTTGGCTATACACGTGAATTTGTACTTCAACGTGCCTGGGAGGAAGCGACGGGGTCGTTTGAGTTAAGACCCTAGCCTGGATATTTCATGAAGGCGGCATAGAAATCTTGTTAACACGTTGTAATTCAACAAGTTGCCAAAGTTAGTGCGCCTTTTACTAGAATACAGTTTGTACCTGATCGGATTTATAGAAAATCTGCCTGCGCCTATTGAACAATCCCCCTTGAACCATAGCTACGGCTATGATTCGGCGAGCGATAGTCCAATATGCTTTGTCATATCTTCTCTAAACTCCGATCCCTTCATGAATTATCCAGGCTAGATTGTGAAGTCCCACTGCCTGTGCAGGATTGTTCGGGGGCAATATCTTGATCAGCCGGGAAATAGGAGCGACACCTTTTCTGGAGAGATACACCCTGGGTCGACCAATCTTTGCGGGGCGACCCGGCTGTCTGGCGGGTAAAAGTTTCGTGGGCGCCGGTCTTATGGGTCGAGATGCGTTTATGTGTTCTGTTATCATGTCGCATCCCGTCAGAACGTGGGTAAAAGAACGATCTCTTATTAGAGTCAACCTCCTGGCAAGCCTTTGAAATCTATTGAAATCCGGAACATATTTTCATCCATCACGCACTGGCGGTGGGTAATGGCGCTGGTCGTTTTTGCGTGCGGTTTAGCCGGCTTCGAATCAGGGGTCCAGGTGAGTGAGAGGGACCTGACAGACGTCAACCTTGCAACCAAAATGTACTATACCCTGGGACTTTTCATTCTTGGGGGAATGGATCTTGGTGTCCCGGTATCTGGACCCTTGTGGGGTCAGGTATTGCTTTGGATTGGCTATTTTGGTGCGCCACTACTTACTGGCTCAACAATCGCAGACTGGTTTCAACAGATCGTAACCAAACGTAACAGGTGGTTGCGGGAACTGAGTAATCATATTGTGCTGGTGGGCGTGGATGACGTCGCTCGAAGCATGTTAGAGAAACTTAAGGAGCTGAACCCAAGGTCACAAATAGTGATTATTGAACGGGAAATCGGTAAAGCCCAGGCTATGGAGTTCACCGAAAGATATGGGGCGAAAGTTCTGGCTGGGGACATTACCAATGAGTTCTTTCTTTCGACACTACGGCTTTCTCGAGTGCAGCGAGTAATACTTGCAAGCGATAAAGACTTCGATAATTTTGAAGCGGCCAGCCAGATTCTGGCAATGCGACCTGAGCTGGCGCCACGCATGGTGGTGCATTGTAACCGCCTGCGCTTCATGCGAATGCTGAAATCATCACAGGTATTTGAGAATTGTATAACTTTTAATAGTGATCACCTTGCTGCCCAGCATCTCGTGCAAAATCACATGCTGGACTATTTCAAATCCACTGCTCAGCTGGATACCGTTATCATCGCTGGATTCGGCCGTTTCGGGCAGACGATATTTGAAGAGCTGATGGAGCGGGCAAAGGATGAAATATGTGATATCGGTATTATCGATATTGATGCGGACCGCAGAATTCTGGTGGTGAAGGAGCAAAAGGATATTCCAAAAGATATCTTCATGCATGTACTTCAAGGAGATATCGGGCACCCTGAAGTTTGGCAATTACTGGAGCAGCAGATTGATCTGAACGAGACTGAGCCGTTGGTGCTGGTCGCTACTGGTGTGGACTATGAAAACCTGCGGACTGCACTGTGGCTGAAAAAGAAATACCCCAACACGAAAGTTATGGTGCGGAGCGCCCGTCCTTCACGCTTTGCGGAATCAGTTTCTGAGGTAGCCGGCATCCAGGCCTTTGGACTATCGCAGGTTTTCTATGACTCCATGCCGGATGAGTGGTTTATATAGGTCCGGAGATGAGTAAACGGCTCACGTGCGGGACTCCTCAATCCTGAGGGCCGTGCCGGTGGCACTAACCATCATCATTCCATTGGTCTGCCCAAAACTTTCATAGTTAATATCCACACTAACGATGGCATTGGCGCCCATTTCTTCTGCCCACTCCTCGAGTTCATNCAGCGCAATATCCCTGGCTTTACCTAATTCCCGCTCCTATGCAGCCTAGCGCCCGCCGCCGATGTCCCTTACCGCAGCAAACATATCCCTGAAAATGTTTGCCCCAAGTATCGCCTCTCCTGTTACTACGCCAAGGTAATTGACAATCTTGTGACCTTCTAGGCTATTTGTTGTCGTGATGATCATAGCGGTAGCTTATGGTAGCTTTTCGCATAAATGATAACATGGAAGATTAGGGATAATGGTGCCTGCAGGTGATCTCATGAAGCACGTCCTGATGACGATTTTGTTGAGTAATGCGTTGTTAACGGTAGCTTTAGTGGCTGCGGGAGGAGAGTGGCAACAAATGCGTGAGCAAATGATTGAAGAGATCAAGCAGGATATGTATCAGGCGAGACATTACACCGGCAGGGAGCAATTCTCACAGAGGGTGTTAAACGCGATGGCCAGGGTTAAACGCCATGAATTCGTGCCCGAACATCTAAACAGCAGGGCATACGGTAACTATCCGTTGCCCATCGGGGATGGCCAAACGATTTCCCAGCCCTTTATCGTTGCGTTAATGACTGAATTGCTGGACGTCGAACCAGGTGCGAAGGTTCTGGAAATAGGGACGGGGTCTGGGTACCAGGCAGCTGTGTTGGCTGAAATTGTGGGTGAGGTTTTCTCCGTGGAAATAGTTGCCAGCCTTGCGCGTTCGGCACTGACACGGCTGGTAATACTCGGCTATGACAATATCCAGGTTAGATACGGGGATGGCATGCTGGGCTGGCCCGAGGAGGCACCCTTCGATGGCATCATCGTTACTGCTGCTGGAGTGACCATCCCCGACACCCTCCTGGATCAACTGGCTCCGGGCGGGCGACTAATTATGCCGGTGGGGGCGCAGGATGAGGTACAGCAACTTAGGGTAATCACAAAGAGTGCTGATTTGAGCTTCACAGAGCGTGATGTATTACCGGTGCGCTTCGTACCCATTACAGATGAGAAGCGATAGGTGGTTTCCCCCTGCGCTGGCTAGGCTAGTTTACTACCAGGATATCGCCTGATGCCTTTACTGGTTTAGAGAGGAATTTTCGTTTCACCTTCACCTGGTCATATCTGTCCATGCAGCGCTCGGCCAGGTCTGTGAAAGGTGGGCGGCAGGGGTCCGCGATAATGACCTGCTTTACTCCTGCACGCCTTGAGCGGGCAATGAGATTCGCCAGGATGCCTGTCATCTCATCCCAATAGCAAATATCAGCACCCAGGACGAGGTCGTACTGGCTCAGGTAGTCCGTGGTCAAACGCTGGAATGTTTTATTCTCTGTTCTAATTGAAACATCATTCAACTCTGCATGAAGTTGAAGGAAAGGAAGTACGTTCTTGTCGGCATCGATCCCATCGACCTTACAGGCAAATGTCTTGGCACAATAAATACCAAGTAACCCCCAGCCACACCCGATTTCCAGGACTCTTGTATTTCTTTTAAGGGGATTCTTCTTAAGGTAGTCCATTATCAGGAAACTTGAATTCCAGAACTTGTGTCCATGGAGAACAGCCTGGTTGCCTTCGCGTTTTAAGCGACGAATGTCTTTATGATTGGCATTGAGAATCCTCAAGCCGAATGCGCGGCGCATTGTACGGTTGGTCATGGGAGATTACTTCAAAAAAATCGATGGCGCTATTCTACGCGTTCAGTCGAGATTGGGACAAGTTGTTGGTGCGCTTTGAGTTGCAGATGCTCAATACCTTCGAACATGAGGCAGGGGCTATGATACCCTTGGCTACGAAGGCTTTTTGTATAGGACATATTCTAAATGATTCTGATGTTTAGGGTGCTCATCATCTGCTATGTCTCAGTCACCTATGTCTCAAACACAATGGCTGAAGATTTGCGCGTCATCGTTGATAAAGAGCGGCAAACGGAAGTGGCAGTCACTATTTATAATGGCAACTTTGCGGTGGTCCGGGATAAACGCGATATTCTGTTGCCCGTTGGAGAATTCGAGTTGGAGTTCCAGGGTGTTGCGCGCAGTATAGACCCTTCAACCGTGTCGATTACCTCTGAAGATGTCAAAAAGGAATTACAGGTTCTTGAACAAAGTTACCGGTATGACCTGTTAAACAAGCAGGCACTGCTGGAAAGGTTTCTCGGCCGCAAACTCAAATATTCCAGAAGTATCCTGGAGGGTAGCCGTTTTGAGAAGGTCCTCCGCGAGGGTATCCTGCTGTCGATCAATCCTGAAGTTGTCAGGTTCGGTGACGAGATTGAGATTGAACCAGAGGGAATAATTTCACTGGCTTACCTGCCAGATGACCTGAAAACCACACCCACCTTGTTATGGTCTTTGGAAAATGAGACTCAGGGGGACCAGGGTGTGATCGTATCCTACCTCACCGATAACATTTCATGGCAAGCTGACTATGTGCTGGAACTCGCTGCCGATGAGTCCGAGATAGACCTGACTGGCTGGGTAACAATAAGGAACCAGAGTGGTGCTGAGTATGAAGATGCCAGGCTGAAGCTGGTCGCCGGAGATGTTCAAAGAGTCAGGAGTCAGCCTGCTCTGAAACGGCGGGCTGCCCAACAGGTGCTGGGTCTTGCTGAAGCTGCAAATGCTGGACCCAGCCGCGAGTCTTTCTTTGAGTATCATCTATATGACTTTCCGAGGCGTACTACCCTGGAAAGTAATTCTGAGAAGCAAATAAAATTGCTGACTGCCAGGGGTATAGCCGTTGGCAAAGCCTATGTCATGCAAAATGATGTGATGCAACACCAGGCACAGGGTGTCCAGAAAATCAAAGCAGACGTCATTCTCTCCTTCAGGAATACCAAAAAGAATGGCCTGAATGCGCCACTCCCAGAAGGCAAGCTGCGTGTGCTCAAGGCAGACAGAACGGGTATCTTACAGCTCGTGGGTGAGGATCGTATTCGTCATACGCCTGTCAATTCTGATGTTGAGGTAAAAGTCGGCAGGGTATTTGATGTAACTGCCGACAGGAAGCAGGTTGACTACCGGCGTTTGGGAAATCGAGGGATGGAAGTTGCATATTCAATGAACGTAAAAAACCACAAGAATGGGCCGGTTGAGTTGATGGTTAAAGAAAGGCTCAATGGTGACTGGGCGATTATCCAGGAGAGCCATAGGAGTGAAAAGCTGGACAGCACAACCATTGCCTATAGATTGAAGCTGCAAAAAGGTGCTGAACAGACAATTACCTACACCGCACGATTCAATTACTAGAGCGCTATCTTTAAGCAAGAACGAACCTTTCGCGCAGGCACATGTCAGTGCAGGCTCACTCATCGAACGGCAAGCCTGTCTCCTTGAGGGATCAGCCGGTCAGGGGCTTGCCATTACCGCACCGGCAAAAGTGCACTATTCTTCTGTATTATTACCACTGAAATCAGGTGGATTTAGTAAGGGTTTGCTAAAGGAGAATGACGAAAATGAATTATGAAACGCTACTGTATACATTAGAGAACCATGTGGTAACGATAACGCTGAACCGACCGGAACGGCGAAACTGTATCAATCAGGCGATGAACCTGGAATTGCAGGATGCTTTCAAAAGATTTAGAGATGACAGGGAAGCCCTGGTTGCAATAATCACTGGCGCGGGAGATCAGGCGTTTTGTGCCGGCTGGGATCTTGAGGAAGCTGCTGCTCTCACTGAAGTGATGGATTATGAGGACTTTCGCCAGGCTTACTACAATGCAGATGGGTTCTGCGGCTACACTAAAAGAGCAGATATCTTCAAGCCGATAATCGCTGCTGTTAACGGCTATGCGGTGGCTGCCGGTATGGAGACCGCAATGCTTGCCGATATTCGAATCTGTGCCGAGAATGCCGTCTTTGGAGCACTGGAGCGCAGGTGGAACATCGTTTCCGGTGATGGCCTGGCAGTGCGCCTCCCGTTGATCGTTGGTATGGGGCACGCTATGGAACTGCTCATTACCGGACGCACAGTGGATGCAACCGATGCGTATCGAATGGGGCTCGCTAATGAGATTGTTCCGGAGGGTCAGGCTTATACGAGAGCGCTGGAAATGGCCAGGAATATTGCCGAACTGCCTCAGGGGGCGTTGCGTGCTGACAAGGAAACGGTTGTCAGGGGAATTGGCCGGACTCTCGAGGAAAGGCTGAGGATAGAAACCGAGATGATGATGTCCATGTGGTTGCGCAAAGACAAACACAGTGATGGTGCCCAGGCATTTCTTGACAAGGACTTCAAACCGGAGTGGCCGAACCATGGTTTGTAAGTAGTTGGAGCGAGATGCGGAACTTGCAAAATGCATTGCTACAGACGAAACTCCTTGTACATAATTACTCGCTAAGCCACCCTGAGGCTAACCTGCGATTTTTTCTTTTTCGATGGAGAGCAGAAGAATGACAGATCAAATGTTGTCTGAGGGGGTCAGCGCCGTACCTAAAAGTGAAAAGCTGATCAGAAGGAAAGTGAGCCAGTTGGTTCCGGAAGGAAGTCCGTGGAACCAGGTAGAGGAAGCTTTTCTGAAACGTCGCAGCGTGCGCAAATACAAGCGCAAGCAGGTCCCGGAGCACTACGTAAAGCGAATACTTGAGGTTGGGCGTTACTCCGCATCCCAGGGGAACTGTCAACCCTGGAAATTTATCGTCGTGCGCGATCGTGACATGATTAATGAGATGGAGGCCTTTGTCCAAGATACCTTGGCGATGATGCCTTCTGCTCCGCCAGTGGAAGGTGTAAATGAGGAACCGTCTGAACAACAGGGTCCGGCTCCACATCCGATACCAATCAAGCTAATAGGAGAAGCCCCCCCTGGTCAGGGCATCAAGGTATTTCATGGGGCGCCAACGGTAATATTTCCCCTAATGGATTCTCGAGGTATTGGCCACCCGGAAATAGACCTGGGCATTGTCGGTACCAATATGATCATGACTGCCTACAGCCTTGGTCTCGGCACCTGCTGGGTAGGCTTTGCAGAGATTCTGAACTTCAGTGACTGGCCGCAAAAGCTGGGTATTGAAGAACCCTATAAGCTCGTTGAGGCAATAACAATTGGTTTTGAGGCTGGTGATGCCCAGCACAATTTTGTACGGCGCGAGACTCATCGTAGCACCTGGTTTGAGAATGGTGAGAAGCGTGATATGTATTAGGTTCAGGCCTGTGCGGGGTTGTG
The DNA here is from genome assembly GCA_002726655.1 of Gammaproteobacteria bacterium. Taxonomy (GTDB): domain Bacteria; phylum Pseudomonadota; class Gammaproteobacteria; order Pseudomonadales; family Azotimanducaceae. Next base: position 5,806 of record PBRP01000084.1, on the reverse strand, counting down.
GCAGTTCAGCGTAAACGAGAGACCAAGGACGGAAATCCGACTGGAGACTAGTGATGGGACAAGAGAAGTTTGGTGAGCTTGATTTTGCACCAAAAGAAGAAAGAACAGAATTCGGAAATGCCAAGGTAGAGATCGATCAGGATCTCTGTGATGGCTGCATACTCTGCAACGTAATTTGCCCAGCGGGGCTGCTTGAGGTAGTTGGCAAGAAACAGGATAGGAAGACACGCGTTCGCGAAGGGCAGGATAACTGCCTGGGCTGCGCATGTTGTGAAGCCATCTGCCTGACAAATGCCATTCGACTGGTCCAACCGTATGATTTGGGTGGCCCCTGGAAACAGTTGGATCGTGGCGAACTTTCCAAGCCTCGTCAATTTTAACTACGCCAATTTTGAGCTTGAGACGTTTATCATCGGAGCATTAACAGGAGAGCAGCATGGGATTCGCACTATCCAATATGAAAGTCACCAGCCGGGCATTTGGCCAGGGTGAAGCAATACCAGCCGGACATACTGGCGAGGGGGAGGACGTTTCACCTGAGCTTTCCTGGAGTGAAGCACCGGAGGGCGCTCGCTCCTTTGCAGTTGTCTGCCATGACCCTGATGCGCCCCTGATAACCCCCCAGGGTACCTACGGATTTGTGCACTGGGTTTTGTACAACATTCCAGCGGGCGAAAGTGCCCTGGCGGAAGGAACAGATCAATACACCAGCGGCAAGAATGATTTTGGCAATGAAGGCTATGGTGGCCCGATGCCTCCCAACGGCCATGGCAAGCACCAATACTATTTCTGGGTTCTGGCTTTGGACAAGGATCTAGGTCTGGAAAGTGGCCTCGGTATGGGAGAGCTGCTGGCAAAAATTGAGCCGAATGTCATAGCCATGAATCGGCTGGTAGGTGTTTACGAGCGCGACTAGCTGGTTGCTGAAAAAGTGCTCCCCTGCACTTTTTCAGGGTCGCGGGCCTCAGCGCACTCGCGACAAATCAACAACTTACGTCGTTGATTTGCGGCCGATACATCCATGTGTCGGTCTAACAGTCTGCTTTTCAGCAGCCTGCTAGTAACGAAAGTCATTAAGGCCGACAAAGGTGCCGCCGTTCTTTTCGCACAGGGTCCTCATCAGGATCGCAAATTTGATACCCGTGTCCTGGTAGCGTGGTGGATTCGCAAACTGCACCGGGAAGCCGATCGCATGAATTCTGACCAGTCTGTTTCCGTCGGTGTCCGCCCGGTTGATCCGGTCGACAACATCTACCACCTGCTGAATTGAGCGACCGCTGAACTCATCACCAAATACATACAGGCTTATTTTTCTGCCCGGTTTGTAGTAGGTGGATATGGCTTTAGTAATTCCCTCCACCGGGCTGGAGTTACTAAACACACTCCAGGTGCGTAACCTGTCAATTATGGCGCGGCGTCGGGCTGCTGTGTCCGGAATCCAGTCATTAGAGTATTGGGTGAACATGTAGTTACCCATATCATTCATTACCTGGATGCCTTTCAATCGTGGGTAGACGTCCAGTGTTTCAGATACTTTTTGCAGTACCAGCGGCCAGGCGTAGTTGTACATACTGCCGGATGTGTCGATGATAAAAATGACATATTCACTATCTACGGGTATACCACCAATCTTGTCCTCATCCAGGCTTCTCTTGTAGTCGACCAGCAGAGCCTCCATCTCAGCCGTCAGTGATTGTTTGGCACTGGCCAGTCTGCCGACTATGACGTTGTCAACTTTACTTTTGTCGATAGTGGCGTCGAATTTTGACTGCAGTGCTGAAAAGTCTGCCTTTAGTTCGGCAAGTTCTTTTAGTTCAACCTTCTTTTTGTCCTCTTTTCGTACCATCTCCCGGTTGAGTACCTTGGTCTCGCCACGGATATCGAACAGTTCCTGTTGCAGCGCAGCCAGGTATCCCTGTAGGTTTTCAACCGTATCTTCAAGAATGACGGGCTCAAAAACTTTGGTTAGCACCAACATTAATATTAAGGCGCCAAACCCACAACTGATTACATCTAGGAACGAGAGGCTGATTCCTTCGATTTCACGTCGCTGTCTGCGCATTAGGGCCAATCCTCCGGTGGTGAAAGGAACGAACCACCAGTTATTTGAGCCAGACGCCAGTAGGATGGTGCAGCAATGGGGTCCCCTTCCATCGGAAAGAGAATGACGTTAATTGGGCTTGCGTTCGGTAATTCCTCCAAAGCGCTGCCAAACAGGGCGACGCGATCACTGCTTTCGATGTTGCTTCTTTTTGGTTCTTCAAATCCCCGGGTGGGCAAGCTGTCAACAATCAGAAAGATATTATCTGGCTGTGGTTCCATTTCTCTTGCCAGAGCGAAAGGGTGGTGCAGGGAGGTGCCGCCAGCTGGAACGATTTTATTGAGGCCAGCCAATGCCCCATCAGTATCCTCTTTCTCAATTGCCCTCAGCCATTCGCTTTCGGTTCCGCTAATTGCTGGTTTTGTTTCGGTGTTGAAAGTAAACAGCTGAAAATTTGCATCCTTGGGCATATTGGCAGTGATCCATTCAACGGTCTGGATGGCGCGTTGCCATTTCTCTGATTCCAGCTTCTTCTCGTCTGGCAGGTTGCGCCTTCTGATCACGTTTACGATGGTTTTATCGAGCATGCTCGCAGATGCATCCAGCAGGATGAGGATGTGCTGACCACCGATTTTCAACCCGGTTAGATACTGCCGGTCCCCTTGCCCGACGGTTGAGCGCAGGCTCGCTCCGCTGGATTCTGCCCCGGCAACACTCCCTTCGAGGCTCGCTGCCTCTTCTTCGAGCAGCTTGAGTTCGGCCTTAAGCGCCTCGATGCTGTCTTCCTGGCTTGCCCCTGACTCTGAGATCTCCTTTATCCTTGCCTCCAGTTCCTTGATGGCCAGGATAATCTCAAGCACCGTTGCCTCTGTCGTAATGATCTCGTCATCGGCTTCCTTCAGGGTGTTTTTGACCTCTATCAGGCTGAGGGTTTCATCCTTCACCTGTTCTTCGATTTTTTTCACCTCTGCCAGAAGTTGTGCGTTGATCTCCTGGGAGGTGACTTCAGTTGAATGGTTGATGACAATGAAGATCAGGATAACAGCGCCGAATCCACAGGACATGACATCCAGGAAAGATAGACTAAAGACACTAAACTCACGACGCTTAGCCATTGCAGGGTGACCTATGTGACCGAGATGAGCGTTATGGTATGTTCACCGAACTTCAATTCATCGCCGGGATTCAGGGCAGTTCCCCGGTCCGCGATTTCTTCATTAACTTTAAAATCACCCTCGGTATGGGCATCCACATAGAGAGCATCCCCGCGCACATATAGTGTGCATATTGGATTCCCTGTGTCCCTCTGTATGCCGCCTGAAAGATCACCAGACAACTGAAAAGATTTTCCAATGGCGACTGCGTGGCTGTCCATCAGCATATGAGTCACATGCGACTTGTCCTGTACTGGCGTCGGTTTCTGGGGTTGGTGGCTGACATGTAGGTTGGTGATGTGGTTAACCGCACCATCAGCTGAAATGATCTTGTCGGCATGAGCATATGCACTGCTTAGGCTTTGACCCACTTCAACTTCTACCAGCTCAATGTCAGCGACGAGTCCCAGTGAATCTTTTAAGCCGGGAAAGCCGGAGAACCGGTGGGACAGGAGCAGGGTGGAGAATTCACCTGCGGCTACCTGGGTTCGGATGAATTGTACAAGTTGAGGATATACTTGTGCGCAGGCGCTCATCAGTTGATCACTGGAGATCGAAACCGAGTGATTGACATCACCGAGGTCCAGTTCAAAAGTATTCCCCCGGGAAGTACCGAGCCGTTCTATCCAGCCAGGCAATTGATTGAATAAGGCCTGCTCACTTGTTGCGTGGTGCATGGGGTCAAACCGGGAAGTCTGTATAAACTGGTCCGCGATAATGTTTGCCCAGCGATCCCAGAGAGTGAAGACCCCGGTTTCTGTAACGGTGGCAACTTCCTTCCTGTTTAACACATGACTACTGGCAAGCCTGGTGAGTGTTGTCCTGTGAAGATGTATATCAAGGTGCAGACAATTTTGGTTAATGGGAAGATCGCACGCCGCCATGAGTGATGAATCTGCTACACCAGAAACCGGGATTCCGCATTCAGTAGCCATGCCGAGCAACAGCCCCAATTGGGGCTGCTCAAAATAGCCTGGAACCAGCAGAATAACCCTGTCGATTTCATTTTCCACCGGTTGCCAAAGGGATTCCAGATGCGCAAAAGCGAGGTCTGCATGATGACGAACCTCATCAGTGCTGGTAGCGATAGGGTCCGTGTTGAGTTGATTCCAGAACCTGTTGTTGGTCCAGCGTGGCAAGAGTCTTGCGTTTTGTAGTGCTTCGCTACCAACCAGCAGGTGATCGCCATCCATCACGGCGAATCCGGGGCTGGTGCTCACGATCTCGTTATCTATTGCGACCTGAATACCAGTGTCGTTAATGTCAATAATTCCAAGTGCCAAGGTTATGTACTTCTATGTTTGTAGGTGTCGGATAAGTCGATTGTCGCAATAATCTTCGGCATCCAGTACGAGCCGCTCCTGGGCCAGCTGTAGCTGGTGCATCAGGAACATGATGAAAATGCTGATCAGGAGGGCAACAAATGTAGAGTTGAAAGCAATCCCGAGACTCTGTGTTACGCCGGCAATATCACCTTGAACAGCCTTGTGAGCCTGCCCTAATGCCTGCCCTATGCCGCGAACCGTGCCAAGGAAACCAATTGAAGGGATTGCCCAGGCGATATAACGAATCATAGACAGTTCGGAATCCAGTCTATCGGACTCAGAGTCACACATTGCCCGAACTGAGCTGGCAACGTCCTGGATATTTCTGGTAGAACGAAATCTGTGCAGTGCAGTTAATAGGGATCTCGGCAAAAGATACCTCTGCTGTGAGTCAGGGAGAGCCTGGATGGGTCTTGAGTACTCGCGACTGTCTTCGGGCAGAATGCTTGTTCCCTGGCTCAGTGGGATAAGATCCAGTTGCAGTATCTTGCTCTCCTCAAGTGATTGCCAGGCCTTATAGCCCATAAGTGATATGGCCCACAGCATCAGGATAAAGCAAGCTTCCTGTTCCATATCACGAATCACCACATAGGTGGAGCGCTCTGGGACATAATCCGGATTGGCATTTATCTGGACCGCCTGCTCTTCCAAGATAGCCACCGCATTAGGTCTGATGATGGACACATAGACACCATGGACGATGATCACTGAAATGATCAGTGAAAAAAGCTGGAATATGAACTCTACGGGTAACTGTCTTTTCATAAAACTCCCTGGGTAAGAAGGTCGGCTATATATCAACCGGGAATGGCACGGCGTTGTCTGCACTAATTTCTTCACTTGGGCGAAACCGTCGAAATGCAGTACCGAGCTCACGGTTTTTCAAGTTTTCTGCCTGTGGTGACTCGTTCGTTGACGACTGTTCGCTTTCAGATGGCTCGCTTTTTGCTGCCTTCTGCTGATTCTTACTGGCATTCTCCTGCTCTGTTGCCGGTTGTTCACCGGTTGTTTCCTGTTCAGCCCCCTGAAGTGAAGTGGATACCCAAATCAGGATGCCGCATATTAAGACCTTGGTAGGGGGCAATTTCTTCATTCTACTGACCTTGCAATGCGGAATCCGACATCCCGCCGTCCCTCATTGCCATAGTCGCGGAATGTCCAGCGCAATTCACTGAATCGACCGTTAGTATAGTTAGACCCTCTAATAACATAGTAGTCTCCGGTGTCGGGGCCGAGCGGATCAGTAAGCTGGTCACGTTCGAGCTCTACCGAATAATAGTCCGATA
>PBRP01000007.1 GCA_002726655.1 Gammaproteobacteria bacterium | reverse complement strand
TAAAGCAGACGTTATTTTGACGCCACCTGATGTCGGCTAATAGCCAAAAGCGGACATTTTCTGATTGCAAATATCAGCGCCGATAACGGAGAACTCAAATGCTGTAAAATCGATTAAGACTGTCCATCGTCAGAGTTTTTGGCCCAGACTCTAATTTGATATAATGGAGCCTCTGTCTCGTTCATAACTCCTATCTCGTTACGATGAGCCAGAAACTCTCTCTTATCAAATACTACAAGCTAGTGCCAAAAGCGCTGACGGGGGACAATTTGGACTGTCTCTAGTAACGGTATACGCTGGAGTTACCTCTGCCGATCCGGCAAAGCCAGTCGTCCAAAAACCGGTAAAAACCAGTGATACCAAAGGTGAGTCCGACTTGCCGGGTGTCTGACTTGTTGGGTTGATGTCATCCGTGCGATGACTAAAAATTAGAGCCGAACGTCCTTTAATTGGAATACATCCGCTGAACTAAAATCCAAACCACCTAAAATAACTGCCGCGATGATGGAAATGGCAGCCGTGGCGATCAAACTATAAATAAATGCTTTCACTGTCTTTTCCTTTATCTCCAAATATGCCCGCGAAGTGCATCCGGTGCCTGCCGGTTAGGACTGCTATCATAATTTCCAGATAACTCGCGACCGCTTGAACCGTGCCGAAATTGCTTCACACGCTTGCCGGTATTTGCATCTATTACCAGTGTATTTACCTGAAATGCTGTATTGAAATTACCGCCGTTATACATCACGCGAACAAAAAATACCGCGCGGTCGGCATCCTTGCCGGGATATATTTTAAGCACTTTGGCATCGTATTGCTTTTCAACGCTTGCACGAATTTGTTTTTGACTCGATGCAGCCCCTGCAGAGGTACCGGCAAGCATAAGAATCACTAACCCAATGCTTATGGCAACAAATGGATGTCTCATTTTACTCATGGGCTGCCTGTCCTTCCTGAGCCACCGGACCGCCGGCATCATCAGATAACGGTTCTGGTTCTGGTTCGCCTTTCAGTTCTGCTACCCAGGCTGCGTGATGTTCGCGGGCCCAGTTCTCATCAACGTCACCGTCCCACATGGCGCCTACCGCGCCTACCATACCTAGTGTACCGATATAAATATGGGCAATGATAAAGGCCGTCATAGCCAGCGCTAAGATGGCGTGCCATGCCTGGAGCAATTGCATTTCTTGGATCACTTCGACCTCGGTTGGAAAGTTAAAGCCGACAGCGTTTAATATTGCGAAAGTTGTTTTGAAGGGCTGCATTTCAAATGGAAACATCAGGCTGATGCCGGTGTAAGAAATCAATCCACCCGCTAAAACAACCGCCCAAAAAAGAGCTTTTTGGCCGAAATTAAATTTCTTGGCTGGCGGGTGAACCCCTTCGCTAAACAAGCCACCGCCAGTTCTAATCCAACCGAGGTCATATTTGTCCCAGAGATTATCTTTCACCCACAGGACAATCATCAAAACAATTCCGACGATAAAGGCAAATCCCATGAAATTGTGGAGATATTTACCCCAAATTAGAGACGCCGAGAAAGCGTTCGGTCCGATAATCGGCAATACCAATTCGCGGCCATAGGTCAGGTTAAGGCCGGTTAACGCCAAGACACAGAATGGCACGGCAGTTAACCAATGGGTGACTCTTTCCAACGTATTAAAACGGAGAATTTTATAGCCGGAAAATCCAGCGTCGATTTTGATACGTCCGCGGGCGAAATAGAAAAGCGCGAGGACAACAATGATACCGATAATGAGCCAGCCGCCAAAGACCGCTAAATCGTTCATTCTGAATTGACGCCAGCGTTCCCCTTGTGACTGAACCAGCAGACCTGCTTCTTTATTCGGAATAGATACATTTCCCTTGGTACCCAAACGAATTCGGCCCCAGACCGTTGGTTCACTTTCTTGTGGCAGAAGATTAGTTGGCACGGCAGCCGGTTCGCCCCATTTTTGTGAAGCTGGCGGGCGCACACTGGACCCCGGTGACGATGGCGCAATCGCTGTAGATTGATCAGGCGGTTGACTTTGCGCTAGAGCGACTTGACCGTCGCTGATAACGATTGCAGACAAGTCTATCAAAGTTAAGACAGCCGCCAATGACAATGCGCCAATCCAAGGAGTCATTTTCGATAAAAATTTCATAAAATTATCCTTCTAGGAGTTCACCAGGCCTAATATTTATCCTCTAAATTACAGAGCGAATAATACAACCCCGCAGCACCCAATACTGAGTGCTGCGGATTTGCATAATCTATAGTCTCTCCTAATTCTTTCATTGGAAGAGAGGATAACTAGAGGCGGTTACCCTGCCCTTTACGTTGATAGGCAGTACCCCAACCCCATGCACCTGAACCAAAGCCACGGGCGACAACGCGTTCGCGGTAAATATCAGAAACCTTGTCACCGTCACCAGCCAAGAGGGCCTTGGTGGAGCACATTTCTGCACAGAGCGGCAACTTGCCTTCTGCCAGACGATTGCGTCCATATTTCTGGAATTCGGCGGAGGAGTGATCCGTTTCTGGTCCACCATTACAGAAAGTACATTTGTCCATTTTGCCGCGGCTGCCGAAATTGCCGGCCTGGGGAAACTGAGGCGCCCCAAACGGACAAGCATAGAGGCAGTAGCCGCAACCGATACACAAATCCTTCGAGTGAAGGACCACACCTTCGGCAGATTGGTATAAGCAATCTACCGGGCAAACCGCCATGCAGGGTGCATCTGAACAGTGCATACAAGCAACCGAGATTGAACGCTCGCCAGGTTTACCATCATTTAGGGTCACGACCCGACGACGGTTAACGCCCCATGGCACTTCGTGTTCATTCTTACAGGCCGTTACGCAGGCATTGCATTCAACACAACGCTCGGCGTCACATAAAAACTTCATTCTAGCCATTGTTTATCTCCTTACGCTGCTTCAATTCGGCACAGGCTGCACTTTGATTCTTGCATCTGTGTTACCGAATCGTAGCCATAGGTCATTGCAGTATTTGCAGCTTCACCCAAGACATAGGGGTCGGCTCCTGGGGGATATTTGTCCCTCAGATCCTTACCTTGGAAATGACCCGCAAAGTGGAACGGCATGAACGCGACGCCAGGAGCGACACGTTCTGTGACCATTGCTTTCATCTTGAGCTTGGCCCCTTCCGCACCATGCAGCCAAACGGCTCCACCATCTCTGATACCGGAATTGTTAGCATCGATCGGATTGATCTCAACAAACATTTCCTGCTGCAATTCAGCAAGCCACGGATTTGAGCGACTTTCGTCACCGCCACCCTCGTACTCAACCAAGCGGCCCGATGTAAGAATGGTCGGGAACTGTTTGGTAAAGTCTTTCTTCTGAATGCTTTCATACATCGTTGGTAGACGATAGTGGCTTTTAACATCCTTGTAGGTCGGATAGTCAGAAACCAAATCGCGCCTGGAGGTATAGAGCGGTTCACGATGAAGCGGTACAGGATCTGGAAACGTCCAGACCACAGCACGCGCTTTGGCGTTACCAAACGGCGCTGCACCGTGCTTGATAGCAACGCGCTGGATACCGCCAGAAAGGTCGGTTTTCCAGTTTGTCTTGTCACCAGCCACTTTAGCAATCGCCGCTTTTTCAGCAGATGTTAGATCGCCATCCCAGCCCAATTTTTTCAACAAGGCCATGTTAAACTCGGGATGACCGTCTTTAATCTCTGAGCCAACCGGATAGGAGCCTTCAGCCAAAAGATTTACACCATTGCGTTTTACTCCAAAGCGTGCCCGGAAGTTCAAGCCACCTTCGCCAACTGGGCGAGAGGTATCATACAAAATTGGCGTTCCCGGATGTTTCATTTCCGGGGTACCCCAACATGGCCATGGCAAACCATAGAACTCACCATCGTTAGGCCCACCTTTGGCTTGAAGTGTCCGTTTATCAAAGGTGTGTTGGTTGGCCATATGAGCCCGCAGCCGTTCCGGCGATTGTCCGGTATAGCCGATCGTCCACATGCCCCGGTTAAACTCGCGGGTAATGTCTTCGACCAACGGTTCGTTCTTATTGATTTTGATGTTCTTGAACATCTCTGTAGCCATGCCGAATTTCTTGGCGAAGAGATACATAATCTCGTGATCCGGCTTGGATTCGAAGATTGGCTCAACAACTTTTTCACGCCATTGGAACGTTCTGTTTGAGGCGGTTACCGAACCATAGGTTTCATACTGCGTCGCTGCCGGAAGAAGATAAACACCATCTGTCCGGTCATGCATTACAGCTGACGCCGTTGGATATGGATCAATGATGACAAGGGTGTCAAGCTTTTCCATAGCCTTTTTCTGATCAACACCACGCGTCTGTGAGTTTGGTGCGTGGCCCCAGAAAATCATACCTTTAACATTATCCGGTTGAGCGATGTTTTTCTTGTCTTCAAGAACACCATCGATCCAGCGGGATACTGGTATGCCTTTACTGGTCATAAGTTTCTGGGAAGCAAATCGACCAAGAACATAATTGAAGTCAACACCCCAAACACGAGACCAATGCTTCCACGAACCTGTAGATAGGCCGTAATAGCCTGGCAGTGAGTGTGATAAGACGCACATATCCGTTGCACCTTGAACGTTGTCGTGGCCACGGAAAATATTTGCGCCACCACCAGCAGTACCCATATTACCAAGCGCCAGCTGCAAGACGCAGTAGGCCCGGGTATTATTGTTACCATTGGTGTGTTGCGTGCCACCCATGCACCAGATCAAAGTGCCCGGACGGTTGTTGGCCAAAGTTCTGGCAACACGCTTCAACTGCGAGCCTGGAATACCAGTGACCCGTTCGGTTTCTTTGGGATTCCATTTTTTAACTTCCGAACGGATTTGATTCATACCAAAGACACGTTGTTGGATAAAGCGCTTGTCTTCCCAACCGTTTTCAAGGATATGCCAGAGAATGCCCCAAACCAGCGGCACATCGGTGCCAGGACGCATCTGAACAAATTCATCTGCATGAGCTGCCGTCCGAGTGAATCTCGGATCGCATACTATCAATGGAGCATTGTTTTGTTCTTTAGCTTTCAGAATATGCAACAAAGATACCGGATGCGCTTCGGCTGGATTACTGCCAAACAGAATGACCGAACGAGAGTTTTGGATGTCGTTCATGCTGTTGGTCATCGCCCCATAACCCCAGGTATTGGCCACGCCGGCAACCGTCGTGGAGTGACAAATACGTGCCTGGTGATCACCATTATTGGTGCCCCAGAAGGCATAGAATTTACGGAACAGATAGGCCTGTTCGTTGCTATGCTTGGCTGAACCTAACCAATAAACAGAATCTGGTCCGGACTCTTTCCGAATTTTCAGCAGACGATCACCGATCTCATTGATCGCGTCATCCCACTTCATACGCTGCCATTTGCCGCCAACGAGTTTCATTGGGTATTTCAAACGGCGCTCACCATGAGCATGTTCACGAACTGAAGCACCCTTGGCGCAATGCGCACCGGAGTTGATCGGACTGTCATAACCAGGTTCCTGGCCAACCCAAACGCCGTTCTGAACTTCAGCAATAACTGTGCAGCCTACCGCACAATGGGTACAAACAGATTTAATCTGCTTCACCGCGCTCGACTTTTGGGCTTGGGCAGCGGCTTTTTTTACATTCCCAAGGGACAGGGTTGATGCGGCGGCCAATCCGCCAACAGTCATACCTGATCTTTTGAGGAAAGTACGACGGTCAATTGCGCTACCGGTTAAACCCGCGAGCGCCTTTGACAAACGAGGGCGATGAGCCACTCCATCCGTCTTCTTTATCAGCATGTGCCTCTCCTATATTTGAATTTTTTCATTAAGGTTCCCGTAAAGTGTTTCCACTCAATATCAAAATCTACATTCTTGCAGAATCGTAATATTTTTTGACGTGCTCGGTTTCCCGATAGCCTGTCTTTTTCTCATCTTGAAGTGTCGCAGCTTCAGCATCATCGGCAGACACTACCCCACCTGCGACAGCAGCGACGCCGACCCCGAGACCGGCTGTTTTAAGAAATTCACGCCGTGACGGCGTTGCACTCTTTTTCTTATCCATCTACCTTCTCCTTTTCGTCGTCCGCTTATCTAGAATAACGCGGACCGTTAAAGCTGATTTCAGTTAGGCCTAACTTTAAGCAGCTATTAGGAAAGCCTCACTTTCGACTTCCATAAATAATTTCCCGATCCGGCCAATCGGCGCATAAAGTCGCGCCGATTCAGTCGTTTCGAGATCTTCAAAAAATTTGGGTGCCCAATTAGCAATATGATTTTCAAAGAACCGGTACTGCTCAGGCAGTGCCAACGGTTTGCCGAAAGATCCGACAATAAGCCCGTGCATCATTTCGCACAGAAAAGCGATATGGTCTTCCGGTTCGGCGGCATCTTCCGATTTTTCAATGCCGAGCTCATCCATGTGCTGGCGCAATTCCGCCAACGGTTTTTCGTTCAAAAAGCCGGTCAGATAATATGATTTGAATGGGGTTAATTCACCTTGTGTTACACCGATAAATATCGCTTCGTATTCTTCTGCAGATTGATCAACGCTAATATTCGCGGCAAGTTTTTTAAGATCGGTAATTGCCTCCCCAATCGCACTGTCATCACCTTCAAGTTCTTGCATAAGGCCTAGCAGTTCCGCATCGGCCGGCGCACCCAACAGTCGGGACAACAAGAGGTAGAAATGAGCGCGAAATTTCTCTTCCGCAGATAAGGATAATTGCGCATCGAGAACTGAGGTCAAATAGTCTCTCCCTTACTACCTTATAATCCGGTAGATTTTTTATATTACTTGTTTTGTTTCTTATATTAATAAGTTTAGAAGCTATACCAATAAGGAGTCAATATTTAAGGTACATCTAAATTTGGTTTTTTTTGGCCGGTGGAATGAGTAATATTTTATTCATACCGAAGGCAAAGACTTAAGTAAAAATTGAGCAGATAAAAAATTCGTTCCATTGCGATAACTTAGCGACCGGGGCTATCCGCGCTGGCTGAAAGCGCGGTTTTTCCATCAGGCGAGAAGGCCGCGTTATTCACACTCAGCGTATGGGCTTTAAACTTTCGAATGGTTTTTTACGACGCCACTTCCCAAAGCCGCATGGTCCAATCCCAACTCCCGGAAAGAGCGGTTTTGCCATCAGCAGAAAAGGTGACCGGGTTGATGATACTGACATGGCCGGTGAAGTCGGCGCGGCTATCCGGCTGAAAATCAGCCAAGCCTAAGCCTAAAATCAGAGTACTCAGCAATAATCGCATCATTAAGTTCCCCGAGAGATGGCCTAAGTTTGCGACAAGTCCGACTTTTTTTCAACTTTGGAATTATTAAAAATTTCCTGGATAAATCCTAAGTTGCCGCTATTAATGAATTAGCTTTGAGTAAAATGATTGAGTTGGAATAATAATTTATGGCATCCGTGACTGAAGACAAAATTGCCGAAGCCCTTACTCAAGTCCAAGTTCCTGACTTGGATGGTGACGTAATTTCGCTTGATCTTGTTTCCGGTATCGTAGTGAAGGACGGTATGGTTCACATCATGGTGGAAACCACTCAGGAACGTGCACCGGTGATGGAAGATGTTCGCAAGGAATGCGAAAAACTAGCTGCTGAAATCCCTGGCGTGCTAAACGCGACAGCGGTTTTGACCGAGGAACGGAAAGCTCCTGCCACCGCACCTGCTGCATCGACACTCGATTTAACCCAAGACGAACGCCGTATTCGATCAGAGGGGGTTGGCGCCATTATTGCCGTGGCCTCCGGCAAAGGTGGTGTCGGCAAATCCACCACCTCGGTCAATATAGCTCTTGCTCTTTCCCGGCTCGGTAAAAAAGTTGGCATCATGGATGCGGATATTTACGGGCCCTCCATACCGAGAATGATGGGCATCACTGGTCAGCCGCGCTCGGAAGATGGTAATACTCTCATTCCAATGGAAAATTACGATGTCAAATGCATGTCGATGGGATTTCTGGTACCGGAAGAAGAACCAACGATTTGGCGTGGGCCGATGGTGATGGGCGCATTGGAGCAAATGCTGCGCGATGTTGAATGGGCGCCGCTAGATATTCTAATTGTCGACATGCCGCCGGGTACAGGCGATGCGCAATTGACGATGGCGCAGGGCACAGAGCTGGCTGGTGCGATTATTGTCTCAACACCTCAGGATATAGCTTTGCTGGATGCGCGTAAAGGTCTCAACATGTTTTGCCAAGTCGAAGTGCCGATTATCGGGCTGGTTGAAAATATGAGCTATTACATTTGCCCAAAATGCGGTGATGAAGCGCATATCTTTGACAATGGCGGTGCCAAGGAAACAGCCGAAAAATACGGCTGCCCGTTCCTGGGCGAAATTCCTTTAGACGTGGAAATTCGCGAAACCTCCGATGGCGGCCGGCCGATCGTCGTCAGCAAAACCAGCAGCCCGCATGCCAAGGCTTACATGGACATTGCCGCCAAAGTCATTACTGAAATTGACCAAATAGCAAAAAATTAACTTTCCAGGTCGCCGTCATCCGCGATTAATTCATCATCGTTATCATCAGCTCCTGTTGGCTCAATGTCTTCGGGTGAGATTTTGTCCGGTTCTTCCATTTCAACTTGTTCGGGAGCCTCGCTTTCGACCACTTCTGCCGCAGCTTCCTCTTCTGCAACAATTTCATCCTCCGGATCGACCATGCCCTTACCAGCTTTATAGCGGGTGGTGATTTCCTCGGCAACCATGCCTAGCATGCTGTAATCTTCGTCGTAATCATTGAGCCCATCCAACACGGAAAGCGCCGGGTCACTGTGGAATAATTTGCGCAATGCCAACCGTTTGAGTTCTTCCGGCACGCCTTTCTTCATAAACACCGTGTAATCGGAATCTTTATCGAGGGTATCAATGTCCGGCANATCTTCCGGATCTATCGCCGCTTCATCATTCTCAGNTGTTTCCNCAGCGGCATCGGCCGGCAGCGCCGCTACCGGTTGCTCAGGAATATTGTCACGTTCAGCCGTTTTGCGCTGCGACCAGCGGNTTATGAAATTGCCGTCTTTGGTGGNCTCATCGCTCATGACGATGGCCGGTTATATTTATGACTGATNGGCGGTGGNGGTTTATCAAAGCCTTCTTTGCGNGGGTCAAACTTCTTCTGCTTGCGTTTTTTAAAGGGCTCATCGACATAATGTTCTTCAATATAATCTGCCAGCCAAGCCATTACAGCTTCCGGCATCGGCACGGATTCAACTATCTCTTCGCCACTATCCAAATAATCCTGGGCCTCATACGGACATACAGTGACAAGGAAAGGGTAGAGATCATGTTCATCCTCTTCATCATCGCTTTCGCGCAAAACGATAAAGACTGAAGGTTGCTCCAGAGTCAGATTAAATTTGTAGCCTTCTGTCTCTTTACGGAAAATTTCGAGCGGTAAAGTGCCGGCNTGAAATTGTGCCCAATCACCCTCTTGATCGGTCCCGGACCTCAGCTCTTTCCAGTCCTCAGTGTCGGCTGCACCCGGCAATACGGAGGCGACAGACCAGTCATAGTCNAGCCATTCATGATCCGAAACCCGNCGTTGAAGAACCACGCCTAACGGCATAATCTGNTTTTTTTCGTCGCTCAAACCCAAGCCTTTCAAGCTGACTTCATGTAATTAACAGGTTAAAACGAATTAATTGTTTTGTCACCGAACATGAATTTTGCCATAAAATCAATTTTTATAATAAAGTGGCGAATGGTCACTGACCTCAAACTCTTAAAATTAAATAGAAATTATAGCTAGACACCNGGGTAAGCACTAACACATGNCTGATTTTAACGAAGCATTCGCGGCGGCTTTTGCACTTATACTGAGCTTTGAAAGCAGCTTAGCAGAAATTGTCAGCTTATCGCTGCAAATCAGTTTAATCGCTGTCCTACTGGCTAGCCTGATCGGCTTACCGCTCGGCGCCGCCTTGGCTGTGTTTCGTTTCCCAGGCCGCACAACATTGGTTGTTATTTTAAATGCTCTCATGGGATTGCCGCCGGTTGTCGTGGGCCTGATCGTCTATTTGATTTTATCCCGGTCCGGACCGCTGGGTACTTTGGGACTTTTATTTACGCCAACCGCGATGATCATCGCCCAGGCCATCTTGATCACCCCCATCATCGCCGCCCTGACACGGCAATCGACGGAAACGCTATGGAATGAATATGCCGAACAATTCAGCTCCCTTGGCACCCCACCTAGGGAAACGGTGATCGCCCTTTTATGGGATAATCGTTTTAGTTTGGTGACGACAATCTTGGCTGGGTTTGGCCGNGCCAGTGCCGAAGTCGGTGCAGTGATGATTGTTGGCGGCAACATCGACCATGTAACGCGCGTAATGACGACAACGATTGCCTTGGAAACCAGCAAGGGTAATCTCGCGCTTGCGCTTGGTCTCGGCGTTATCCTGCTCTGTCTCGCTCTCGGTGTAAATGCCGCCGCCTTCCTCATCAATGAAGCAGCAATAAAACGTCATGGATAGTTCAACCAGCTCAAACATAGGCCTTAAACAAGGTCAGACGGNGGGGCATAACATATTGCCACTGAAGTTCGACAATGTGTCGTATGAAGTTAATGGCATGCGCTTGATCAAGGAGATGAGCCTGACGTTAAGCTCTGTCACGAGCACCATCATTCTTGGCCCCAATGGCGCGGGAAAAAGTCTGCTCTTGCGATTGTGCCACGGCTTGATAACACCGAGCGACGGCACGCTTACCTGGCAGGGCCNGGCAAANGCCAATGCANGTTATTATCAGGCGATGGTCTTTCAGCGGCCCGTCATGCTGCGTCGCTCGGTGACAGCCAATCTTCATTTTGGCCTCAGGTCACGNGGGATTTCTCGAGCCNAGCGCGACCAAATCACGGATGAAATGTTGCAAATCACCGGTTTGGCGCGATTGGCTAAATCACCGGCGCGGTCCTTGTCCATTGGTGAGCAGCAACGCCTCGCGCTCGCCCGCGCCTGGTCGTTAAAACCTGAAGTATTATTTTTAGACGAACCGACCGCCAATCTGGACCCGGCGGCAACCCATTCGCTGGAAGAAATCATCAACACNATTAAANCAACCGGCACCAAGATCGTCATGTCCACCCATGATCTTGGTCAGGCCAAACGATTGGCGGACGACGTGTTGTTCTTATATCGCGGGCGATTACTAGAAAATTCTCCCGCAGATAAATTTTTTGACGAACCCCAAAATGATCTCGCGCAGGCGTTCTTAAAAGGCGAGCTTCTCTGGTGGCATCGCCAGAAATTGAAACCACCTTCAGAACTTAAACATCGAGGTATTAAGTGAAGTTAATCACTAAATTTTTTTTCATAAGCCTAATTACTGGTATCGCTCTNACCGGAAACGTGTTTGCCGCTGAGCGTTTCATCGTCGCTGCCTCGACAACATCGACGGTAAACTCAGGATTGTTTGACTACCTCCTANCCAAATTCACCAGAAAGCACGGCATNCAAATTCGGGTCGTTGGTGTCGGTACCGGGCAGGCAATACGGGTCGCGCGTCGCGGNAATGCGGNTGTGCTTTTTGTTCATCACAAAANGTCAGAGTTGGCCTTTGTGCGTGATGNCTTCNGCGTCGGGCGTTCGGCAAAAGTCGGCCAAACAAAATCCGTCAAATCAGCCTACAAAGCGATCGCGAACAGTAAATCGATTTTCACCTCCCGCGGCGATGACAGTGGCACTCATAAGAAAAGCCTGTCTATCTGGCAAGTTGCCATCAAGGTCACCNCTTCAAATGGTGGCGCAAAGTGGTACCGGGAAACCGGTTCCGGCATGGGCGCCACGCTAAATATCGCATCATNAATGAACGCTTACACACTGACCGATCGGGTGACCTGGGAAAATTATAAAAATAAGGAAGAGCTTAAAATTCTCTTTGAACATGATCCATTGTTGCAAAATCAATATGGCATCATCAAAGTAAACCCAGCGCGCCACAAACATGTCAAAAGCAAAGAAGTGGATANATTTATCAACTGGATACTCTATACCGAAGGCCAGGCAGCAACCAATAATTACAGGNTTAACAACAAACGGGTATTTTTCNCCAACGCTAAAAAATAACAAATAAAAATAAAACTGCAGGGAACGGTCACATGAAATTAAACGGTAAAGAAATTTTGATCTGCGATTGCGAAGGTACGATGAAGCTGCCGAAAAAATCGCTCGCCAAGTTTTTTGATGGTGACATAAACATCAATACACATTTATGCCGCGCCCAACTGGCAAATTTCACCGCAGCTGTTTCCGCCGGCGAGCCGATGATTGTCGCNTGCACTCAAGAAGCGCCATTATTTGTTGAAACCGCGGCTGAGGCCAACCCCGATCTGCAAATTTCCTACACCAATATCCGCGAACGTGCGGGCTGGTCGGAAGAAGGCGACAAGGCACTGCCAAAAATTNTGGCTTTGATCCAGGAAGCAACCTTGGATGCGCCAATGGCAAACAGTATTTCCATGCGCTCCGAAGGTTCCGTCCTGGTTTATGGTCGAGACGAAAACACCCTGGAAAT
Source organism: Gammaproteobacteria bacterium (assembly GCA_002726655.1). GTDB lineage: Bacteria > Pseudomonadota > Gammaproteobacteria > Pseudomonadales > Azotimanducaceae. The sequence continues at coordinate 2,499 of PBRP01000007.1, read as the reverse complement.
CGCCAAGCAATTGTCGGACCGTCTTGGNGTCACTTGTTTGTTCAANGGCAAAGCCAATATCCAGCCGCCGCGCCTGATGGATGTGCCGGTCTTTACCGGTGAGATAAAATCCGTCAGCGGCCACCTTGGCGCTTTCAATGTTGTTGTCGATAAATATGCTACCGTCCAAGTGTCATCGCGCGGCAGTTTCGAAGTTGGCAGCAAAAATAAAGATGTTGCTATCGAATTTGATCTCATCTTCGATATTTCCAATGGTGAGCCGCTGATTACTACACCGGAAAAACGCGATGGCTATTTTCACCTTGAGGCCAAAGATTCTGCCGGCATTCAAAAAGCGTTATTTGAAATCGTCGATCTGGTCGGTGAGTTCGAAAAACCGCGCTACATTAAATATGACAGCAATATTTGCGTTCATGCGCACAACTCTCAAACCGGCTGCACTCGATGCCTCGACGTCTGTCCGACCGGCGCCATAACACCGGCACAAGATGAAGTTGAGATCGATCCTTATATTTGTGCCGGCTGCGGTAGCTGCGCATCGGTTTGCCCGACCGGAGCGGCGAGCTACCAACTGCCGGCTGGAAACTTCATATTTGAGCGGGTGAAACTGCTACTCGATAGCTACCGGGAAGCGAAAGGTGAAAATCCTGTTTTACTGCTACACGATACCAATCACGGTGAAGACATGATCGCCGCGATAGCCCATATGGAGCGTGGACTGCCGGCGCATCTATTGCCGTTTGTGCTCAACGAGGTCACCCAAATCGGTTTTGATTTCTTTGCTGTGGCGATGGCTTATGGTGCCAGTGCTGTGCGCATTTTGACCGGCCCCGGCAATGCCGGTAAAACTGATGGCCTGGTAGGTCAAATCGAGTTGATTGAAACAGCACTGGCAGGGCTCGGCTATGGCGATAACCGCGTTTCAATCATTGATCAGGCCGATCCTGAGGCAGTGGCAGATGCCCTCTATGTCAATGTTGAGGCGCTGATAATTGAGGCCGGTGACTTTGCCCCGATGGGTAACAAAAGGTCTTTGGTCAATCTCGCGCTTAATCATCTGCATGAGCAGGCCCCCACACCAGTAGATTTTCTGCCGCTCTCAACCGGTGCACCGTTTGGTACTATTGAAGTGAACACCACCAAATGCACAATTTGCCTGTCCTGTGTCGCCGCCTGCCCAACCGGTGCCTTGAAAGACAATCCTGACAGCCCGCAATTTAGCTTTACCGAAACCGCCTGTGTGCAGTGTGGCCTTTGCCGGACGATTTGCCCGGAATCTGTGATCACATTGTCACCGCGTTTTAATTTCGACAAAGAGGCTCGCGCGGCCATCATCGTCAAAGAGGAGAAACCATTTGAGTGCGTCAAATGCGGTGAGCCGTTCGGCGTAAAATCATCTATTGATCAAATGGTCGAAAAACTGCGGGGCCATTCGATGTTCTCAGATGACGCTGCCCTTGAACGCATTAAAATGTGCCCGGACTGCCGGGTTACCGATCAGTTTGATGATCCAGATACCCCCATGGCAATTGGTGATCGACCGGAAATCCGGACGACGGAAGATTATCTTAAAGAACGCGAACAATTGCGTGAGGAAGCCGAGGAACACAAAAAATCCCACGGCCTGGATGATCCCGAGGAAAGCTAATTAAGTGAGACTGATTTCGCCCTCGATATCGACGGATTTATTGAGCTCGCCGATATTGAGCGTGACTTTCATATCAAGAACTTCATCACCTTGCAGCTCGCCCTTTTCCAACGCTTGACGCACGGCGTTCTCAATTTCCCGCTGTGAGGTAATACCGACTTTTTTGAGATATCTGCGGATGTTCATATTAAATTGATCATCGTCCATGTTGGTCTCCCATTATATATCAAGTGCTTTCAGCCAAAGGCAAATTGACTAAAAGATTTTGTGGTTTCAAGCGTAGCAGATTATCAGCCGTCATCGCCATACCAAGATAAATGGGCTGCCCGGCTATGTCCGGTCTGATGAGTGTTTTATCTCTGATTTCCATCCGAAACAAAGACACCAGACGTTGATTCCGCTCACCCGTCACCTCGTTACCGTTATATAAATCATTGAGAATACTGGAGGATTCTTGATCGAGTCCAATATGCCAGACCCATTTACCATCCTTCACTTCTTCCACCGGTTGAATTTGAACTGGCACCTGGTAAAAATGGTTCAACCATTTTTCCATCACCCGGCACAGAGCAGTATTTGCCTGCCCCCAAATCCTAAGATCGAGAACGGTGTCGTAATTGTCGGATCGCTGCCAGTAAATTTCGGCATTTTTATCGCTCAAAACATCAAGCTCGATTTGCCGTGCGCTAGCATCATTTTTATCTTTTGCAATTTCGAGACTGGCCGGCGCCCTGGATGATAAATGCAAATCTACCGTATCCGCATCCGCTACCATGATGGCTTCATTTTTGACAGTAATTTTTTGCTTCCGGAATAACATCTCGCCGCAACGCAGCCACAGGGGATACAGC
>PBRP01000083.1 GCA_002726655.1 Gammaproteobacteria bacterium | reverse complement strand
CTCGTAGGCTAAATTGGTAAGCAGCGTCTCTCCACCTTCTGCGGTATCTTCTCCGAGTTTGGAGGCCAGGTTCATTTCTTCACCGAAATACCCCTCCATAGTTTCAGAATACAGCAGGTTTCCGTAGCCAATACCGGCGCAGACTTTGAAGGGCTCGCTTTCGGTCAGCATTAACTTATTCTCCCGGACAGCAGCATGGGCATCAAGTGCAACCCGAATGGCATCATCAGGATGCTCAAATACCCCATAGACATTGTCTGCCTCAAATTTGAAGTCGATGTTATTGTAAGCATCAAGAATTGGTTCAACAATCTGTCTCATCATCACCAGTCGCGTAAGAAAATGCACTATTCCGTGCTCTTCGGAAATTCGTGAAAAACCTGATGAGTCCAAAATCATAATGGACACTTGCCTTCCGTATCGCGCAAAAATCTCTGCTTCTCGCTCAGCTGGATCAATATCATTGACGATTAAATCGCTTAGATGCTCAAATAAGTTAGCCATTGCATTTGACTGTTTTGTATTAAGAGAATTATAGCGCGATATCCGTTAGCATACCGAGATGCAAAAGTTATTCTTTACCGCCCTGCTCTCCTTGTGTCTTTCCGGCGCCCCCGCTTCAGAAGCGCAAGACCTGACTGCGTGCATCGTAGCGCAGAAGGTAAAAGATCGCGGAGAACTCAGTCGCGCCACTTCCCTCTATACCACCTGCATCCAGGAAGGGGAACTGATGGCCGGCAGCAGGAGTATCGCCTTGAACAATCGGGGGAATATCTACCTCGGTGAAGGACAATACAACCAAGCAATTGCCGATTTTGATGAGTCAATTAAATTGAATCCAGAGTATTCAAATGCCTACAACAACCGGGGCATGGCGAAGCAGTTGAAGGGGCTCTACAACGCCGCAATTGATGATTACGCGCAAGCCTTGAAAATTGATGAGAGCCACCTGAATGCCGCTAATAATCTCGCCTGGATTAAGGCAACCTGCCCGATAAGCTCACTTCGTGATGGACAACTCGCGATTACACTGGCGTCCAGGGTCAATAAAGCGACTGACTATCAGGATTCAAGCAGCCTGGATACGCTGGCAGCAGCATATGCTGAAGCTGGTCAGTTTCAGGCTGCAATAGACCACCAGCAAAAAGCGATAACCCTTGCCTCAGAGAATGAAAAGAAACAGCAAAAAGACAGGCTCTCAAATTACAGGCAGGGAAAAGCATACAGGGATCTCTCAGGACTCTGACTTGTCCTTTTTATGCCTTTCCAATCGCCGACCCCACGGTTGAGCCAAACAATTGAAACGCAAGCAAACTGATGCCCACCAGACAAACCTGGTCCAGCGCGGATTCAACTTCCAGATAAAAAACAGCCGCAACCCCCAGAGCAACACCAAATACCATTCCGGACAGCATACCCACCAGGGGAAGTGGCAATTTTTCGGTGTGATTTTTCAAAACTATGTTCCGACTGAACGCTCCAAATAGACTCTCCTAATCCTACACCAGCCGATGCGCGTCCGGAGAAATTTTTAGCAACAATCTCTAAAGGGCGTACCCTTCAACTCGGCTTTAAATACACAGGTTGAAATGCTATTTTGTCGGCTACCCTCCTCCCAGTGCATTCATGGCTCCCGATACTCAGGAAGAAATTCCGAAACCGCTTTATTCATCCGGCTACACCCAGTATGTACTAGGCGTACTGGTAGTCATCTATGTTTTTAACTTCATTGATCGGCAGATACTTGCCATCCTGGCACCCTCGATAAAACTTGACCTGCATCTGTCCGATACTGAAATCGGGGCATTGAGCGGTGTTGCCTTTGGCATTTTTTATGCCACCCTGGGAATCCCAATTGCCCGCCTCGCTGATCGCTATTCACGCGTCAATATCATCTCTATATGTCTCGTCATCTGGAGTCTGATGACGGCCCTATCAGGTATGGCGCTTCAATTTTGGCATCTTCTAGTCGCACGCATTGGTGTCGGTATTGGTGAAGCCGGTGGCAGCCCACCATCACACTCCCTGCTGGCGGACTACTTCACCCCACGCAAGCGAGCAACCGCCCTCGGCATTTACTCCCTTGGCATACCCGTAGGCATCCTGTTTGGCAACCTTGCCGGTGGCTGGATCAACGAATTCTTTGGCTGGCGGTACGCATTTTTTGTTGTCGGGATGCCCGGTGTAGCCCTGGCTCTTGTACTTAAGCTTACCGTGAAGGAACCACCACGGGGCTACTCGGAAGGCAAGAAACCAGAAGCTACAGGTATACCCTTTACGGACGTGTTAAAAACAATGTGGAGTTTCCCATCCTTCCGATACCTGTCAATCGGTGCCGGTGCACAGGCATTCGTCGGATATGGTTCAATCGCATGGATGCCATCTTTCCTTATGCGAACCCATAATTTAAGCAGCGGTGAGGTGGGTACTGCATTAGGGCTGATAATCGGTATATTTGGAGGTCTCGGGACCTTTCTTGGCGGATTCACCGGTGACAGGCTTGGAAAACGCAACGTCCGCTGGTACATGCTGATACCTGCGATCGGCTTCCTGATTTCAGTACCCTTTGGCATAGCCACATTAACAGCAGACAACCTGGTGCTGGTACTGGCTTTCTACAGTATTCCAGCATTCCTGGTCAATCTATACGCTGGCCCTACATTTGGTATGACGCAATCGCTGGCGCCGCTTGCGATGCGAGCTTCCGCTTCCGCTTTATTGCTGTTCATTATTAATATTATCGGGCTTGTATTTGGACCAACCACCATCGGCATCATCAGCGACCTGCTTCAGGGAAGCAGGCAGATGAATGACGTTGACTCATTGAGGTATGCCATGCTCGCCTGCAATCTGGTGTACCTGATTGCCTTCCTGAGTTTCGCCCTTGCATCCAGACACCTTAAGGAAGATCTCGCACGATCGGCTGAAATGACTAACTAATATCCTGGCCAGTTCTTGTCCGTTTTCCAATATTGATCGTTTATACCTTAATCCCCAATTCCTTAATTGTTTCATCACGCATGACAAATTTCTGCAACTTGCCCGTTATTGTCATGGGATATTCCTGAACCATCTTTATGTGCCGCGGTATCTTGAATTGCGTAATCTGACCACGGCAATAGTCCCTTACATCCTCAGCTGTCAGTTCAGATCCATCCCTGGCCTGTATCCAGGCACAAACCTGTTCTCCATACTTGTCATCCGGTACCCCAAACACCTGAACTTCCTGAATCTGGGGATGCTGATAAAGGTATTCTTCAATTTCACGTGGATAAATATTCTCACCACCACGAATAATCATGTCCTTGATTCTGCCGGTAATTTTCACGTAGCCGTTTCCGTCCATTTCACCAAGGTCGCCAGAATGCAGCCAGCCTTCTTCATCAATGGTTTCAGCTGTTCGCTCTGGATCACCCCAGTAACCTTGCATCACACCATACCCACGGGAACAGACCTCCCCCGTTTCACCAATGTCTGCTGTAGACCCATTCTCCCGGATTATTTTCTGCTCCCAGTTCGTATGCGCAACACCTACAGTTGTAACCCTCGCCTCCAGTGAATCTTCAATTGCGGTCATGGTATTAATAGGGCTGCACTCCGTTTGGCCGTAGCCAATAACAATCTCGGTCAGTTCCATTTCATCAATCAATCTTCGCATGAGCTCAATTGGGCAGGTTGACCCGGCGATAACTCCCGTACGCAGAACGCTGAGGTCATACTCGGCAAATGTAGGCAGATCCAGTTCGGCAATAAACATAGTCGGTACACCGTGAAGTGCAGTGCATTTTTCCTCGGCTGCTACCCGCAGGGTTTGCTCAGCCTCAAACACTTCACCGGGCAGCACCATGGTGGCGCCATGAGCAACGCAAACAAGCGTACCAATCACCATGCCAAAACAGTGATACATGGGAACAGGAATACAGAGGCGATCGTCAGCCGTAAGGTGCATGCTTTGTCCACAATAGAACGCATTGTTGAGAATATTGGCATGACTAAGCGTTGCGCCCTTGGGGGTGCCGGTTGTGCCACTCGTGAATTGAATATTGATTGGGTCGCTCGCTCCAAGGCTCGCACCAAGTTCTTTCAGTGCCTTCGCCTGGGCATGCGTACCCAGGTCGCAGACGGCTCCAAAGTTGTACATGCCGGGAGAGGTTTCATTTCCCAATCGAATAACTGTTTTAAGATGCGGCAATTTTACTGAATTCAGGTTCCCCGGCTCACATTCGTGCAGTTCCGGTGCCAGTTCAAACAGCATGTCCAGATACCTGCTGCTCTTAAAACGAGGAGCCGTAATTATCGCCTTACACTCTACCTTGTTAAGAGCGTATTCAAGCTCATACAAGCGATAGGCAGGGTTGACACAGACCATAATTGCGCCGATTTTCGCCGTAGCAAATTGAGTCAATACCCATTCGTATCGATTAGGAGACCAGATACCAACCCTGTCGCCAGGCTCAATATCAAGTTGCAGCAAACCCAGAGCAAGACGATCAACCTGTTCTACAAATTCCTGATAGGTCCAGCGAATATCCTGGTGCGGCATCACCAGTGCCATGTGATTCGGGTTCCTGGCTGCAACTTCGTCGAGGTGTTGACCAATAGTGGCCGTCAACATCGGCGCAGTGCGGCCCTTGAATCGTGCTTCAGTAAGCGCCATCTAACAACTCCATAAAATAGATGCCAACAATTTAACACAATGGGTCCTGTTGCATTAATGTCCTCAAGAACATTAACCGCCGGAGCACTAGCCACACGAGCAGTAACCAGAATTTATCCAGGCAGGTGTCTAAAACGCTCTGCCAATGCGTGAGAACGCCGTAACATCCCCCTTGTCTGAGAACGCAACTCCAATTTGCAGTGTGCCGATGGGCGTATCAGCACCAACGAAAGTGCCAGCCGAGAATATCGAGTTAGCTGCTAGGATATCTTCCCGCCTGTCCCAGGCTCCACCATATTCCACGATAGCACCGATAAAACCATCAACAACTGGAATGGCTTCATAACGGTGGTAATAGACACCGGAAAGAACACCCTTGTAATTACCTTTCAGCTGATCAACCCTGAGCCCCGTAAGCTTTCCGTATCCACCCAGGCGATAAATGCTGCTGACATTGCTATGACCATTCGTACTACCAAGGTTTAAAGTTACGCCAAAATTGTGAAGACCACGGGCAAAATACCTTGCCGCGCTCAGCTCCCATTGCTGGTAGCTGTCCTCGGCCCCAAGTTGCCTCATGGAAGACCTGACAGCGATATCAAATACCGAGCCACTGGAAGGAAAGTCAACATCATTCCTGGTGTCGTATAGATACTGCAGGCTGACACTACCATCCTCAAAATCTAGTTCCGGCGTGGCTGGGTCTCCGACTGACAAGTCCGTTGATCCTGAAGTTCTCGAGATGCCCAGCTGGAAATTTGCGAAAGATTCAAATTCATACCCGAATCCCGCAAACCCACTAACACGGCGTAGGCCGAACGCACTGACAATTTCGTCATCAACATACTCAGGCAGAACTTCATCGCTAAAACCCACCCGCGAAAAGAAATACCAGTTTTGCTTGTAAGACAGCGGCTGATACCACATGGTCTGTACGATTGGCTCGTCGCCTACGCCAACGAATGTGGTCCAGTGAGCACCGGCATCATTCATTTCTTCCCGGGTGTAACCCATCAGCAGCGTTGCCCGGGAGTCATGGTCGAACCCACTTTCTGCACTAATACCAAAGCGCAGGTAATTCGGTCCCCAGGATTTTGCAGTTGTAGTGATGCCTAAATCGACACCTTCGGCATGGTGCGTAAGGCCATATCCAACATGTTCGAAATTCCCCAGCCCGAATACTTTTGTTAGTTCACGTTCCAGTTTTTCCAAGTCTAGCGTGTCACCTTCCGATGTTTTAACGATATGGTCTATCACCTTGTCATTGAGCCCGGAACTATTGTCCAACTTCACGTTGGAGATTTTTATATCCTGAACCTCAGGTTTAACCGCACCGAAATACTGGGCCTCGCTGAGTTGTAGTTTTTGCAGTGACCGGCCGTAAGAGGTTGCAGCTTCATAGCCGATACCAATCGCTTCTTCTGCCTGGTCGAATGCAACGGAGGAAAAATCTCCTAACTCCGGCTCCAGCAATATGTCATTCTCCCCAAGCGTCTCCAACTGCCTGGCATTATTAGTGCTTATCAGCATACGCGTCAGCTGGTCGGTAATCGTTATCAGGTTGTTGATACCTGCTTCACCCAGTAAGGGTGCACCGATATCAACCACGATCAGAATATCGGCACCCATTTCCCTGGCAATATCCATGGGAATATTGTTGGTTACACCCCCATCCACCAACAGCCTCCCCTCAACGAAAATGGGAGCGAAGAAAGCAGGAACCCCCATGGAGGCCCGCATAGCGATCGCCAGGTCACCATGGTCCAGCAATACCATCTCCCCGGTTATAATGTCCGATGCTACAGCCTTGAAGGGAATTGGCAGCTGCGCAAAGTCATCAATGTGGGATACATGTTGTGTAATACGCTGTAATTCAAGAATGATATTCTGTCCCTGGATTGCCCCAGAAGGCATCTTGATTTCGCCCTTTTCAAACCCCAGTGATCCCTGCACGGAGAACAGGTCATCGATTCGTTTACGTTGAATCGACCGTTCCTGCCTGGGGACATCATCAATAAGCTTGCGGGTCCAGTCCATTTCCCGGGTAATACGAGCAATTTCATCAGCTGAAACTCCCGAGGCGTACAAGCCTCCAACAATTGCACCCATGCTGGTGCCGGCTATCAGGTCTATGGGAATCCGCTGCTCTTCCAGATACTTCAGAACACCTATATGTGCGGCGCCTCTTGCGCCACCCCCACTTAGTACTAGTCCTATTTTTGGCCGCGCTTCTGCAGCGAGAGGAACAAATATCAAAATTAAATAAAAGAGTCGGCATATCGCACGCACATGGACCTCCAGAACGGGAAAGCAGCAATATATTACCGAAAAAGACCGTGAGTGCCGATGGCAAAAGTGCGCATCACAACCTTGGCACTGACCGCAACAGCATGGCAAAAGTAGTTTCAGTGCTCATAACTGGCGAGGGAGTAAACAAGATCACCTAATGATTTCGCTTAATCTCAGCCATTAAGTCAAAGAGTTCGACTGTATCTGTGGTCCCCCTGCCAGCATCATATTCACGATACAGGGTATTAACATTGACCACGATTCGTTCAGCATCACCCCAGGATTCATAATCTGCCAGTGAAATATCATGGGCTGCATCACGTACGGACAAGCCTGCATCAAAACGTTTTCTGGCTTCCCCGTTTACATAGTTAAGGTACTCCTGAACCTTCCTCACACCATGGGCATCGGTAATCGGCCCATGTCCTGGCACTATGGCTTCAGCATCCATTTCAATAATCAGGTCACAAGCCCTGATCCAGTTATCAACAGGTCCTGCCCACATGATTGGTGTTCCATTCACGAAGAGAATATCCCCGGTGAAGACCGTCCTGTCCTCGGGAACATGAACCAGCACATCTCCCCCGGTGTGAGCCGGACCAACCTCCGTTAGCCGCACATTTTTCCCACCGACTTGCAGTTGCAGTTCACCACTGAAGGTTCTAGTAGGCAGTTTTTCTGCCACGTCATTAAAGTCAAAGGAGCCAAATATCGCCTGGATATACTCACCTGTTTCACCCATGGATGGTGCCGCATCAAGGAAACCCTGCATCATCTCTGCCGAAAATGCCTCCATTTCGCGGGCACTGGCAGCAGATGCAATCACTTCTGCATTGGCACATAAGCCATTGCCATGAGTGTGATCGCCATTGGCGTGGGTGTTAACGAGACTGCCTATTTCATCTACCTTTACCCCCGCTGCATCGGCCATGCTCGATAGCATTTCACGGGTCAATCGAGCATCAAACAGGGTGTCGACAAGCAGTGATTCACTCCCATCAACGACCAGGCCGGCATTGGACCAGCCCCAGCCCCCGTCTGGTTGCAACCAGGCGAATATACCGTCTCCCGTCTCGATGAGACCTTTCCTGTAATTCCATCTCTCAGACACCGCTTTCCCCCTCTAATCAATGCACCTAATTGCCCAATTTTACTCTGACTCGAATTGTCTTATCATCAGGTAAATTCAGTCAGGATCTTGCTGTGCAGCCTATTACCTGTATCGAGGACTTAAGGGTCCTCTATGAGAAAAGAGTCCCCCGCATGTTCTATGACTATACGGATTCCGGCTCATGGACCGAGAGCACCTATCGCGACAATATCACGGCTTTTGACAAGATCAAGCTGCGTCAGCGTGTACTGGTCAATATGGACAACCGCTCACTCTCAACACAAATGATTGGCCAGGAAGTTTCCATGCCCGTCGCCCTAGCGCCAGTGGGTCTGACAGGGATGCAACATGCGGATGGCGAAATCAAGGCCGCAAAGGCAGCGGAGAAGTTTGGTGTGCCTTACTGCCTTTCCACCATGAGTATCTGTTCAATCGAAGACGTTGCAGAAAACACCAGTTCTCCTTTCTGGTTCCAGCTTTACGTGATGCGTGACCGGACCTTCATTGAACGTCTGATCGATCGGGCAAAGGCTGCAAACTGCTCTGCCCTGATGCTGACAGTTGACTTACAGATTCTCGGCCAGCGCCATAAGGACATTAAGAACGGCCTTTCTACACCGCCCAAACCAACCCTGGCAAACCTCATCAACATGGTCGCAAAAATACGCTGGGCACTCGGTATGCTGGGCACGCCTCGCCGTGGGTTCGGCAACGTCATCGGCCACGTAAACGAGGTCGACAGCAGGGGTGATCTCAGCCGCTGGACTACTGACCAGTTCGACCCGACCCTCAATTGGGATGACGTGAAGTGGATTAAAGACCGCTGGGGCGGAAAGCTGATCCTGAAAGGTATCATGGATGCTGAAGACGCAAGACTGGCCGCGCACAGCGGTGCAGATGCAATCATTGTCTCCAACCACGGCGGCAGACAGCTCGATGGTGCACCTGCCTCAATCGACGCTCTGCCCGCCATCATAGACGCTGTCGGTACCGAACATGAGGTCTGGGTGGATGGTGGGATTAGAACAGGTCAGGATGTCTTCAAGGCTCTCGCCCTGGGGGCGACCGGTACCATGATTGGACGCGCATACATTTATGGTCTGGGGGCAATGGGTGAAGAGGGTGTAAGTAAGAGCCTGGAGGTCATTGCCAATGAACTCGACCTTACCATGGCCTTCTGTGGCCTGCGGGATATCAGGAAAGTAACAGATAGCGTTATCTGGAAAGGAGTTTAAAGTAGATTCTAACTATATCTTTTCCTTAACATTCATACGTTTACATTCACTATTTAAAATATTATTTAGGTTATATATGCCTGGCTGACCCTAATAGGTCTCCTATTTTCCACAAGTTATTATTCTGGTGGAACCTCTAGATAGGGTGCAAATAGGGGTCGAAGTTCTGCCAATGAGTGGTTAAGCACCCAGGGGACTGTTTTCGCGAAAAGATCAAGGAGAACAATTGCATTGAGCGAAGAATCAGTTTCTGTAGCTGCACGCATCCTGTCAGCCATGGCAATATTCACATGCTCCAGATCTTCATAGATACGGCTCAGGCCGGCAAAACTCTCGTCGGCTGGTTTTCCCTCAAGCCCGAGAAAATACTGCGCCAGCAGGTACATTGACGTAACCCGGTAGACTGTCTCCTCCTCACTGGCCAGGGGTAAATGAAATCGCGCCATGGGTTTCAGGTAAGCCGTTTTGGGACAGCCACTGGTGGCCATTATCAATCCCATCAGGGCACTGATACCACGCTGGGCACTTGTGTGCTGCGTAATAATCCGCTCGTCAGTTTTAACCATTACATCTATCTGATCATGCGAGACAAGCTCTTCACAGCGGGTCACCAGATCAACCAGTGATAAGGCTGCAGGACACCTCCTATGTGTGCTGGCATCGAGCGGACAATTGCTGCACTGGTGGAAGGACAACCGGGTCCAGGCGGGTGATTCAGAAAGTTCTGAAACCAATTGCAGCGTGTCAGCATCAAGTTTCAGGTCAAAACGTTGAGTATTTCCCCTCTTCATTGTGAACGTATAGGAAATCCTTATTGTCTTTGCCATAAGCTGCTGCCTTTTTCCTTGTGTTCTATCGCCACTGCCCACCACAACACGGGCAGAAGGCGGTATGAAGACCCTTCAACCCTGCTTTTTCTGAGCACTTAGGAAACCATCTCGTTCCATCAGGGCGGCCAGATAGCGCTTGCAATTTGGCTTGTAGCGTTCATCAAGCCCCAGGGAAGTGCCCAGGAACAGAGCATAGCCTACCGCGATATCTGCAATCGTGAACCGATCCGCGCACAGGAATTCCTTACCTTCAATGGCTGTTTCAACGCAGCGCAGCCGAGACAGATACCACTTGCCATAGTCCTCCACGACCTGTGGGAGTCGCCGGTCCTCCGGTTCAAGGATGCTATATCGCAATACCAGCGTTTGTGGAAAGGTCAAAGTGGCATCACTGCGGTGTAGCCAATTCAAATAGTCACCGTACCCAGGCTCATCTACAGACATGCCGATCGAGTGAGGACCGTATATGTCCACCAGGTACTGGCATATCCCGGTAGACTCGGTCATGGTCAGGCTACCATCGACGAAGGTGGGCACAGTCCCAAGAGGGTTTATCTCTAAATAACCTTCCTGCATGATTCTCGGGGGAAACTCCATATTGGTGAGTTCATAATCAAGACCCATCTCTTCGAGAGCCCACAGGGGACGCAAGGATCGTGCATCTGGACAGTGATACAGCTTCATTCAGTTCTCCCTAAAAACGCTACTTCAAGCACCCCGCACACCACAAAGGTACCGGGTTGCCCATCAAACTTCATATGACCTGAATGTTATCATCACATTTGATGCCGCATGCTACCATTCCTGCCCGACATTAGAGCTGAAGCCGATCAGAATACCAATACGAAGGTTAGCACTATCCGCGGTCCTCTATCTTATCAACCTGGATGTCGCCTTCGGCATTGAGTTTGTTGGATCGACAGGTTGCACAGCCTGTCATCAGCAGGCCTACACAGACTGGCAGGGATCAGATCACAAGAGGGCAATGGCAGTCGCATCCCCCAGGACAGTTCTGGGCAACTTCTCCGACATAAAGGTGACTTTCCACAATATAGAAAGTCGCATGTTCGAGCGGGAAAGCAAATTCTTCATCGAGACCCTGGGCGACGACAAGAAACTGCACGAATTTCAGATCAGCTACACCTTCGGTCACTTCCCACTTCAGCAATACCTCGTCGAAACCAAAAAAGGTCATCTTCAGGCATTGAATATTTCCTGGGATGCTCGGCCTAAGGAAGCCGGTGGACAACGCTGGATACACCTACAGCCTGGTGAAAATATCACGCCCGGTTCTCCATTTTTCTGGACCAGGTATCTGCAAAACTGGAATGCCCGCTGTGCAGAATGCCATAGTACTAACCTGAAAAAGAATTATGACGCCGATGAAGCTAGCTACAATACGGTCTGGTCTGAGATCAATGTTGCGTGTGAAGCCTGCCACGGCCCCGGCTCATTACATGTAGAGAGGGCTGAATCGTTGCTTCTCCATAAGGGAAGCGGCCTGGTAAACACGCCTGCGCTGCTGCCATGGATCTTCAAGGAAGGTGAGTCTATCGCCCAACTGAGTGGAAGCAGGTCAGAAAACTATGCGAGCAGGCACGTGGATATGTGTGGTGGTTGCCATTCCAGGCGGTCAGTTATCGGCGACCTCGATGTTCAAGCAAACTATCACGACAAGTACCAACTGGCATTACTGGAAGAAGGTCTCTATTACGCGGATGGCCAGATCCAGGACGAGGTTTACGTGCTCGGTTCCTTTTTGCAGAGCAAGATGCATGCAAACGGAGTGACCTGCATGAACTGCCATCAGCCTCATTCAGGAAAACTGCTCCTGGGTGGAAACGAGCTTTGCGCCCAATGCCACCTGGCAGATAAATATGACTCGAAATCCCATCACTTCCACCCTGTTGGCTCGACTGGATCGAAATGTATCGAGTGCCATATGCCGAAAACTACCTACATGCTTGTTGATGATCGCCGTGACCACCGATTTGGAATACCCAATCCAGGCTTATCCAGCAAGCTGGGCGTACCCAATGCCTGTAACAAGTGCCATGCAGGGACTTCCAACGACTGGGCAAGTAAGGCTATCACCACCTGGTTGAACGACAAGCCGACACCAGATTCGGATTCACATTCACAGGTCAATGCACGGGCGCGGCTGGGCGATCCCATCATGACCAGACCGATACTGAAATTGTTAGAAGATGAATCAACTCCTGAAATTCTCAAGGCAACATTACTCGAGCAGCTAGCTGCATTTCCATCCAGGGTCAGCACCGAAGCCGCTGCTCACTACCTGACACATCCTGATCCACTCGTACGAGTTGGCGCGATCAGAAGCCTGAGTACAGCACCAGATCAAATTCGGTGGCAGTTGCTGGCACCATTGGCGAGGGACCCCTCAAGATCGGCGCGCACTGAAGTAGCCGTCGCCCTTGCAACCATGGCAACTGAGATCCCCCAGGAGCAAATGCACCTGTTCGAGACACTCATCGATGAATATAGAAAGAGTCTCTCCTTCTCGATTGATATGCCATCAACCCAGACCACCCTTGGAAGCCTTGAAATGGACCTTGGCAATGAACTTGCAGCGCAGGAAGCCTTCGAGAAGGCGCTGGCAATTGAACCTGACTATGTGCCTGCATTATTAAACCTGGCAGATCTATACCGTGCTGGGAACAACGAAGGCAAGGCGCTAGGGTTTCTGCAGCGAGCCGTGAAATTTGCACCGGACAGCGGCGCCGCCAACTTCAGCTACGGATTGTCTCTTGTCAGGCGAAAGAAATATGACGATGCGTTGCCCTACCTGAAAGCCGCCACAGAACAGGAGGATAGCCAGCCAAGATACGCCTATGTATACGCTGTAGCCCTTGATTCGGTATCACAGACAGACGCGGCCCTTTCCTACCTGGAGCAGGCCACACATGACTGGCCCAATCAGTTTGACCTGCTGATGGCGCAGGTACTGTATATGGAAAAGCTTAACGAGACCGCGGACATTCTAACGCCCCTGTCCAAGCTGAGCAGAATCGCACCCAATGCACCAGGCGTGAGAAGCCGAATAGCACAATATATCCAACACTAAACCCCTATTGGTGCCCTGCTGGTGGTAATGATAGCCGCAGTCAGCTGGATTGCCCTGGATAATGTGCATGCTCTCTAAGCTTCCGGGTTTTCTGCTGTTCTCTTCCCGTTGAGCGCCAGATCTCTGATTTCAAGTCATGATCAGTCTGCTTCGAAGCAATGAAGTACCCGGGATTCGACGCTGGCTCTCGGTATAGTTCACACTGGCTTGTAGATTGACGCTATAATCCAGGCTCATCGAAATCCATCAAACTCTGCCCTGCTTTCGCGTGCAACATCCTATGGTGAAACGAAAGAAAGATAGAAAAAGGCAGAAACCTCCTATACCTACAACTACCACCAGCAGCCCGCCAGCCCTAAGTTTGTTGATTGGTGCGATTATTCCCCTGGTATTCCTGGCAGGCTCATGGACCTACCCTGCGCTATCTAATTCGGTGATTATCAAGACATTCACTTCGCAGATTTATCTCTCAGGACTAATCGCTTACTGGTTCTGGATGCAGCGGAACTCGAATAAGGATGTATTGTTTTTTTCAATACCAACGACACTCTGGGCCACACTTTTCATTTTCGGCACCATCTCGATCCTGTGGACAGTAAACACCGACTTCTTTTTCTATAAATGGCTGATGTGGTACAGCGCTGCCATCATTTTTTTCTTAGGCCTGCAGGTACAGCAAACCGATAAGAATCTTTCAATCATCTTTAACTGCATCATTGCAGCAGCCGTCGGTATTTCAGTTATTGGAATTCTCCAGCATCTCTTCTCTCTCGACGTCCTGCCACAAAGTGAGAAACCCGCAGCCACCTTTGACAATGTTAATCTTGCCAGCCAGGCTATGGTGCTGACGTTCCCGATCCCACTCTACTTCCTATTTAGAGCAGACCTTCCAAGGAAAGCGGCATGGGGCTATGCCCTGTCTGCATGCCTGATATTGACCTTTCTGTTTTATGCCAGAACTCGGGCAGTTTGGGTTGCCTTTAGCCTCGGCGCTTTATTCATCGTTTTGGTCGCGATATTTGACAAATCAGAAAGGAATAGATGGCTGGCGTGGAACAGTGACAAGACATTTGCCAGCCTGTTTGCGGCCGCGCTATTCTTCCTGCTGATTAATCTGACCAAGGATGGCTTTCAACCCTTTTCCACGATCGTCGTCAATGAAGTCTCTTCAATTTTTTCTGAAGCGCAACGCACAGACAAGGCTAACATCTCCGGGCGCTATGTTTTGTGGGGCAGCGCGCTCGAAATGATTAGTCATTCTCCAGTTGCCGGAACAGGATTGGGCAGTTTTTTCGAAAACTTCAATACTGGTGGGTACAGCAGCAATGCACGCTCGATGGGTACACAGCGAGCTCATAATGATTTACTTGAGCTGGGCGTGGAGTTGGGAGCAATTGGCTGGCTCATATTTACGAGTATTCTCGTATCAATGGGCATGTGCCTCGTCAGGATTGCAAGACTCTGTAGTGGTCAGCAGAGATTGACCTACATACTGCTTACCGCTGTCGCGATATCCAGCCTGTCTAATGCCGTTTTGAGCTTCCCCTATCAAATGCCGGTTCCCCTTGTACTGGTATCTCTGTTCGTGGCCATGCTCGTTCGCGGCTCGGAGCAACTTAGCCCTGCTCCATTGACCCTCAGTTTCAAGGTGGGCCGCTGGTATTCAAAAGCAGCGCTGGCTCTTTGTGGACTGATATTCATACTAGTGACAGCTGTGAATATACAGTGGGTAAGTGCAAGCCGTGATCTTTCGCAAAGTTATCTCAAGGGCACTCAGTGGACACCCTGGTCAACAAGAAGCTGGGTACTCAGCCAGGAACTGCTTACCACCATAAGATTTGCAGTTGGCGGCAGTATGCATTATCGCAAATATCGGCAGGGTCTTAATTTTATGGCACCGCTGATTGATCTTTGGCCCAACGAGCCGGTTAATGCTGCCTTCATGGCAGAGCTCCATATGAACCTGGAGTCCTATGACAAGGCAGAAAAGTGGGCACGTATCGTTGTAGATACTCAGCCTGAGAAGGTATTCTCAGGCCAACATCTCTTACTGCGCATTCACAACCTGCAGCGCGATCCGATTAAAATGCGAGACACCTACGATCATTTGCGCAATCAGCCAGAATCTAACTTAATCCTGGAAGAGCGGAATTTGCTGGCTCTGCATGCAGTATCGATTCTATTGAAAGATTATCAGCACACGTCCATTTTCTACAAAACCTACACCGAAAATTTCAACGACAATGCCGCGCTGGAAGCCAACATGGCAATTTACTTTGCCAACAAGGATGACCTGGAGAAAGCAGCACAACACCTGCAAAAAGCATTGGCACTGGATCCGAAAATGTCCGATGCTGCATTCTCTGGAAATGTGCTTAACCAGAAATCAATTGGCTCCATTCGCAATAGGCTGCCAACAGGAAATATGCTCGAGTTAGGCAACCGGGATCCTCTGGTTGGCATATATATACAAAGCTCACTGGACGAATAGGGCAGGAAGCCATATGAGCAATCAAACGTTGGTCGATATCGACGGGGATTTCTCATTTCACTCCCCCGCGGTTCGACGCGGCACACGGGTTCGCTCCCTACCTTTCAAACGCTCATTTTTTGGTTCTCTCTTTATGGGGGCCTTTTTTTGCGCATTCTGTACACCCTATTTTGTGTCTGATGAGTTCATGGCAGGACCCGATGGAGATCTGTTTTCGCTTGTCACCTCTCTCTTCCTCTTCTTCTTTATGATCGCCTGGTCTGTTGGCGTATCCCTGCTGGGTATGATGTTCCTGGGCACCCTCTTCGGTGGTGAAATAGCTTACCTTTCACCAGGGAAAATAGTGATCAGAAAGCAACTGTTTGGCGCTGGATTTGCCATGAATTACGTCGGTAAAAACATATCCAATCTTCGCCGATATGAACCCGAGTCCGAATCACCAAAAATGTGGCGCGGTTCTCATATGTGCTTCGAATATGAAGGGGAGACTATCCATTTTGGTAGCAATATTGACCGGAGAAAAGCGGAATTGCTGGTCGCAGATATTGAAGATATTGTCATAAACGGAGAGCCGGAAATTACCGAAAGAGATGCCGCTGAGCCAGTCATAGAGGAAAATAGAGCGGTAAAGCTCGAACCAGATGCTTTGACAGTAGGTTCACCCTCAGTCATTGCTTTGATTCTCGCCAATGTCATTCCAATACTCGGTGTGCTCTTTTTCGACTGGAGCATTGGCGAGGTGATGCTTTTGTACTGGGCCGAAAGTGGCGTTGTCGGGGTCTTCAACCTTGCGAAAATGTGGGTGATTAATAAGGTCGGTGCGGTTTTGCTTGGAACCTTTTTTGTCGGTCACTTCGGCGGTTTCATGGTTGGCCACCTGCTCTTCATTTACGCGTTCTTTATCAAGGATCCCAGCAACAATACGGGTATTCCCCTGACGGATGTAACGAAGGACTTTATCCTGCTCATGCCTGCCCTGATCGGTCTTTTTATCAGCCACGGCATTTCCTTTAAACAGAATTTTCTTGGACATACCGAATATTCAGACAAAATGCTCGGCCGACAGATGATGGAACCCTATAGAAGAATATTTGTAATGCATATCACACTCATCATTGGCGGGATGCTGACGATGATGTTATCGAACGCCCTGCCGGCACTTCTATTGATGATCGTGCTAAAAACCATGGCTGATTTGAAGGCGCATCTGAATCAACATAAGTAAACGGACTCTGGCTACCCGGATTCAAGAAAGGACACCCCATGGCCTCAAACCTGTTTGCTTAGGTATTATGTTACCTTGAAGCAAAAATCTGAGGATGAGAAATGAAATCACCAATCTGTGACAAACTGAATATCGAGTTCCCATTGGTCGCATTCACCCATTGCCGCGATGTAGTTGTTGAAGTCTCTAAGGCAGGAGGTATGGGCGTACTCGGTGCTGCGCAGTTCGATGCAGATTCGCTGGAAATTGAACTCAACTGGATCGACGAGCACATTGACGGCATGCCCTACGGCGTAGATCTCATCGCACCAACAAGCATGGCGGTCACCGATGACGATGCGAGTTCTGAGGAGATACTTGATATGGTGCCCGACGAGCACCGCAACTATGCCGCTAATATTCTTGCCCAACATCAGATAGACAGTACAGATATATACAAGAATCAAACAGGATCAACGGGTGCTTTTCTAACCGCAGGCAAGGCAAGCAATATTATCGATGTTGCCTTTTCACACCCCATTTCACTGATCGCCAATGCCCTCGGCGTACCTCCCCGGTACATGATTGAAATGGGCAAACTCAACAATGTACAGGTAGCCGCTCTGGTTGGCGCAAAGGAACATGCAGTAAGGCAGGTCGAAGCCGGTGTCGATATTCTTGTAGTAGCAGGCACGGAAGCCGGCGGCCATTGTGGTGACGTATCGACTCTGGTTCTGGTGCCGGAAGTATGCCAGGCAGTAGCCTCATATGATGTACCTGTTCTTGCCGCCGGAGGGATCGTCACCGGCAGGCAGATGGCTGCCTGCATGGCTATGGGCGCTGCTGGTGCCTGGACTGGGTCCATGTGGCTCACAACCACCGAGTCAGAGGTCTCCGAGGTAATCAAGAATAAGTATACGGCAGCGACTTCCAGGCAAACAGTTCGCACCCGGGCCCGAACGGGAAAATATTCAAGGCAGTTGCGTTCGGCATGGACAGATGCCTGGGAATTAGAAGAGGCTCCCGAACCATTGCCCATGCCCCTGCAGTCACTTGTTACCGAGTCTCCCCTTGGCAGAGTTACAAAACTTGCTGAGACCGGCC
>PBRP01000082.1 GCA_002726655.1 Gammaproteobacteria bacterium | reverse complement strand
GCTCACATACCTGTTCACCTCGGAAGTATGGCGTATGCTATGCGGGATATAGTCGCCGGTGTTAAATGGCAGGCCGGTGATATTCTTGCCCTGAATGATCCCTTTCTTGGCGGTACACATGTTCCGGATGTCACCCTTGTATCGCCGTTTTTCGCTGGCGACAAGTTGCTGGGGTTTGTCGCAAATCGTGCTCATCACGCAAATATCGGTGCCAGCAGCCCTGGTTCCATGCCTATTTCCACCAGGCTCGAAGAGGAAGGTCTGGTTATCCCACCTACACTACTTGTTAAGGCTGGTGCCGTTATGGTGGCGGAAATAGAAAAACTGGGAGGTCTGCGGGGGGCAGATGTGAGTGGGGATTTCGCCGCACAAATGAGTGCTAACCGGGTTGGTGTTGAGCGTTTGGCAGATCTGGTTGAGAAAATGGGATCCGCCAATTTTGTCCATGGAATCGATGAAATTAATGTCTATGGGGAAAGGCTGGCCAGGGCGGTATTTGCCACCATCCCTAAAGGTCGGTACAGCTATTCTGACCTGATGGACGATGATGGTTGCGGCACTGAAAATGTTGTCGTCAAGGTCACAGTTGTCATCGAGGCCAACGGAATTACAGTCGATTTTGCGGGAACCTCCGGGCAGGTGAAGGGTAATATCAATTGTCCCTTGTCCGTCGCCGCAGCAGCGGTATTTTACTGTTTCAGGTGCCTGCTGCCGGAAAATACGCCAGCCTGTGCCGGAGTATTCAGTTTTATTAGCATCCAGGCTCCACTTGGGTCCCTGGTAAACGCGACCCGACCCGCTGCCACTGCCGCAGGCAATGTTGAAACTTCCATGCGAATTGTAGACACGGTGTTGGGAGCCTTGTCAGCTGCGATACCCGGTAGTATTCCGGCTGCCAGCCAGGGAACCATGAATAATGTCGCAATGGGGAATCACAACTGCAGCGAGCCCTGGGATTACTACGAAACCCTTGCTGGCGGGAGTGGTGCATCATCGGGATGTCCCGGTGCTTCAGCTGTGCAAACCCATATGACGAACACACTGAACACACCCATTGAAAGTCTTGAGATGCACTATCCGTTGCGCATCCGCAGCTATTCATTAAGGCGTGGGTCAGGAGGAAAGGGGCGTAATAATGGGGGGGATGGGTTAATTCGGGAGTTTGAATTCCTCGAACCTGCTGAAGTTACACTGATAACAGAGCGTCGGACGACGGCACCCTGGCCCCTGGGTGGTGGTGCTCCGGGCCAGACCGGTATGAACACACTGGATAGTGAGGCATTGCCCGCTAAATGTCATTTGAGTGTCACATCGGGACAGGTGCTAAAGGTAGAAACACCCGGTGGCGGTGGTTTTGGTCATGGAAAGCCCAGCTACTAAGAGCTCCAAGAGGACGCCAGATCATCCCCCTACAGTATTGCCGTTAGCACGCTCAGTTATGTAACCGAGAAAATTTCGTCAAAAGGCGTTAACATTGTTCTTTCTTTTTTCTAGACATATATGGGCAACAATCAAATGGATATCATGGAAACCATTAAAGAGCAGATTGAGAGCAATCCGATCCTCATCTACATGAAAGGATCTCCGGATCAACCCCAGTGCGGGTTTTCAGCCAAGTCGAGCCAAATACTGATGGCTTGTGGCGAGAAATTTTCGTATATCGATATACTGGCGAATCCGGAAATTCGGGCAAATTTGCCAAAGCATTCTGACTGGCCTACTTTCCCGCAGTTGTTTATCGACGGAGAGCTTGTCGGTGGCTGTGACATCATCACAGAGATGTACGAAAGTGGCGAATTACAACCTATGATTGCGGGTGCCGCTAAAAGTACTGCCTGAACCTCAGCCGATTCACAAATTACCCTGGCTACTAAATTGCCGCCATTTATTGACGATGGTACAGAACATTTCAACTGTCTTGTCACAATCGTAACGGGCGGAATGTGCTTCTTCAGACTCAAACTCAATATCAGCTGCGGCACAGGCACGTGCCAACACCGTTTGGCCGTAGGCGAGTCCACAGAGGGTTGCGGTATCAAATGAGGAGAAGAGGTGGAAGGGATTACGTTTTAGATTGCAACGTTCGGCGGCCGTATTCATGAAGCCCAGGTCAAAAGAGGCATTGTGTGCAACCATGATGGCTCGGTTGCAGCCTGTGCGTTTGATCTCAGTGCGGATGGCTCTGAATATCTCGCTTAAGGCTTGTGATTCCGGAACAGCCATACGCAGCGGATTGTAGGGGTCTATCCCGGTGAACTCGAGGGAGGCCTGTTCAAAATTTGCGCCTTCGAAGGGCTCGATGTTGTAGAAAAATCGCTCTCCCGGGACCAGTAAGCCGGAATCATTCATGGTGACAATAACGGCGGCGCATTCAAGTAGTGCGTCTGTCTCACGGTTAAAACCGCTGGTCTCAAGATCCACGACCACGGGCAGATAGCCGCGGAATCGATGGGCAATGGGTAGTTTGTCTGCGCTCAAGCTGTTTCCTTAGTGGTGACCAGCCAATGAACCTGTTCTCCCGTTCTTACGGGAATCAGCTCATCCGGGCCGAATGCTGAAGATGTTGGAATATCCCAACTCTGTTCACGAAGGGTAATCGTGTCCGCGTTTCTTTCTAGCCCATAGAAGTCCGGACCGTTATAGCTCGCAAAAGCTTCCAGCATCTCAAGTTTACCGACGGAATCAAATGCTTCTGCATAGAGTTCAATTGCAGCATGAGCCGTGTAGAGTCCTGCTGCACATCCACAGGCATTTTCCTTGTTTGCGCGCGGGTGAGGCGCTGAGTCGGTGCCAAGGAAAAAATGCCGATTGCCCGACGTAGCCACAGCCAGCAAGGCTCTTTGATGTTCACTTCGCTTGAGTACAGGCAGGCAATAATAGATGGGTTTTAACCCCTGTGAGAGCAGATCATTTCGGCTGAATAGAAGGTGGTGGGCGGTAATAGTCGCACCGACAAGATCCGATGCCTGGAGCACAAATTCCACCGCTTCCTTGGTGGTAATGTGTTCGAATACGATTTTCAGTTCGGGAAACGTATTCACGATAGGTAGTAACTGTTGCTCGATAAATACTGCCTCGCGATCAAAGACATCGACTTTTTCATCCGTGACCTCACCGTGAATAGCGAGAGGCATGCCATGTTTCTGCATGGCTTCAAAGGTCGGATACAGGTTCTCAATTGACCTGATACCCCCTCCAGAGTTGGTGGTTGCACCGGCTGGATAGAGCTTGAACGCCTGGACGAATCCAGACTGGCAGGCTTGCACAACCATATCTTCATCTGTATCACCGGTGAGGAAAAGGGTCATCAAGGGTGAAAAACAGGAACCGCCTGGAATAAGTGACATGATTTGATCCCGATATGCTTTTGCCTGATCTACCATCGAAACAGGTGGAACCAGGTTTGGCATTACGAGTGCGCGACCGAAATACCGGCTGATATCACGTACGGTCAAGGGAAGGTAGTCACCATCCCTCAGGTGAACGTGCCAGTCGTCTGGGCGGGTGATCGTCAGCGTACGCATGGGCGGCACTATAACATTTCTGTGACTGCCACGATCTATTTGTATCCAGTAGTCTGGATCAGATCAAACATGTACTATAGCGCCCTTTCATTTTTGTGCTCTGGGTCAAAGGTAAGGTGAAGATGGGTGAAATCGACAAGGTAGTTTTGAGTTATTCTGGTGGGCTGGATACGTCAGTGATCCTTAAGTGGTTGCAGGAAACCTATGACTGTGAAGTTGTAACCTACACGGCCGACCTGGGCCAGAAAGAAGAACTGGAGTCTGCGCGCGAGAAAGCCGCAAGCATGGGCGTGACGGAAATCTATATTGATGACGTGCGTGAAGAATTTGTCCGCGATTTTGTATTCCCCATGTTTCGGTGTAATACCATATATGAAGGTGAGTACCTTTTGGGGACCAGCATTGCCCGACCCTTGATAGCCAAGCGGCTGATCGATATTTCAAATGAAACCGGTGCCCAGGCGATAGCGCATGGTGCGACGGGCAAGGGTAACGATCAGGTGAGGTTTGAAATGGGAGCCTACGCACTAAGGCCTGATATTAGGGTTATAGCACCATGGCGTGAGTGGGATCTAAGTTCTCGTGAATCACTGATGGAGTTTTGTGAAAATCATCAGATTAAGGTTGACCAAAAACATGAAGGTGAAAAGTCCCCGTACTCCATGGATGCCAACCTATTGCACATTTCTTATGAGGGCGGGATTCTGGAAGATCCAAACGTGGAGCCGGAAGAGTCCATGTGGCTCTGGACAGTGTCACCGGAGGCAGCACCGGATAAACCGGCCTATGTTGAACTGACCTATCAGGCGGGTGACGTTACCAAGATTGATGGTGTTGCTATGAGCCCCGCTGAAGCACTGACGCACCTTAATAAAATTGGCGGTGAAAATGGTGTAGGCAGGGTTGATATTGTTGAAAACAGATATGTTGGCATGAAGGCGCGTGGATGCTATGAAACGCCAGGTGGTACGATTCTGCT
Source organism: Gammaproteobacteria bacterium (assembly GCA_002726655.1). Taxonomy (GTDB): domain Bacteria; phylum Pseudomonadota; class Gammaproteobacteria; order Pseudomonadales; family Azotimanducaceae. Next base: position 23,107 of record PBRP01000082.1, on the reverse strand, counting down.
GAAGGGGCATCGCGCCATCGAATCGATCACACTTGATCGTGAATTGGCTCACTTGAAGGATGAGTTGATGCCGCGTTACGCGAGCCTTGTTTACAATGGGTACTGGTGGTCGGCTGAACGGAAAGCAATGCAGGCCCTTATTGATGACTCACAACAGTATGTTAATGGCACAACCAGGCTGAAACTCTACAAGGGTAATGTCACGGTGGTAGGGCGTGAATCAGTGAACGACAGCCTGTACGACAGTGATGTAGTGACCTTCGAGGATGATGCGGGTGCCTACGATCAGAGTGATGCGGAAGGTTTTATAAAACTGAATGCGTTGCGTTTGAAAATCGCAAGCAAGAAGGGCAGGAAGTTTTAGCCCCCTTGTCTAGCCGTCCAGGTCCATTTTCTTGGCTTTATATTCACATTGGTCGTACACCACGCAGGCGCCACATCTGGGATTGCGTGCGATGCACACGTAGCGGCCATGCAGGATCAGCCAATGATGCGCATCATGGATGAATTCATCTGGTATAACTTTTAGCAGCTTTTCTTCTACTTTCAGTACATTCTTACCCGGCGCTAATCTGGTTCGATTGGAAACCCGGAAAATATGCGTATCGACCGCCATGGTGGGCTGGCCGAATGCAGTGTTCAGAACAACATTTGCGGTTTTTCTCCCTACGCCGGGGAGTTGCTCAAGCTCTTTTCGTGTCTCTGGGACATTGGACTGATGCTGATCAATCAGCGTTTTGCAGGTCCTTATGATATTGCGTGCCTTGGTATTGAATAGCCCGATTGTTTTGATGTAACGCTTTAAGGCGTTTTCACCCAGTGCGTAAATGGACTCAGGTGTGTTGGCAATAGCGTAAAGTTCTTTCGTTGCCTTGTTCACGCTTACATCAGTAGCCTGGGCCGAAAGAATAACAGCGATCAGAAGTTCAAATGTTGATTCGTACTGCAGCTCCGTCCTTGGCGTTGGGTTTTCCTGGCGTAGTCTGGAAAGGAACTGGTATCTTTTTTCGGCATTCATGTTGGAAACCCGCTATTCAGGACCAAAGTGTACGGTTGGGATCGAATAACTGGCGGATTGGGACCCTGATAAAACATGTCTGACTGCCATTAATCAATGGGTCTCAGGTGATTTTCATGCCGGGCTCAGAGCCATCGTCGGGCTCCAGCAGGAATATTTGCTTGCCCCCGGGGCCAGCCGCAAGGACCATGCCCTCTGACAGGCCAAATTTCATTTTACGGGCTTTCAGGTTGGCAACCATCACGGTCAACTTGCCGATAAGCTCGTCTGGTTTATAGGCAGCCTTAATACCGGCAAAGACTGTGCGCTGGCCTGTGCCAATATCCAATGTCAGTTTTAGCAACTTGTCGGCCCCTTCAACATGCTCGGCATTGGTGATTCTGGCGACACGCAGATCTACCTTGGCAAAATCGTCAAACTCGATTTCATCCGTGATCGGATCCGATTCATTGATCAGTGCCTTCTTTTCCTCCGCAGGCTTTTCGCGACCGGCATCAATCATGGCGGCCACAATTTTACCCTCAACGCGAACCATCAATGGCTTAAACACATTGATCTGGTGATCAAGTAAGTTGACTTCCAGGCTGTCCCAGTCAAGCGGATCGACATTTAGAAATGCTTCCGTGTTTTTTGCCAATTCCGGCAGTACTGGTTTCAAATAGGTGATGATCATGCGGAACAGGTTGATGCCGTCCGAACAAACCTGCTGCACGAGGTCCCGGTTGCCTTCTTCCTTAATCAGTGCCCAGGGCTTGTTCTCAGCTATAAACTGGTTGGCCTTATCTGCCATCGACATGATTTCACGAATTGCCTTCCCATAGTCACGATTCTCATAATGGTTTGCGAGGTCTGACTGTTGCTCAGCGAATTCCTGAATCAGGGGGTTGGACGTCTTAGCTGCCAGCCGGCCGTCAAATTGCTTGTTAATGAAACCCGCGCAGCGGCTCGCAATATTTACGACCTTTCCCACCAGGTCTGAATTGACGCGTTGAATGAAATCATCAAGGTTGATGTCCAGGTCATCTACACTGCCGTTCAATTTTGCGGCGAAATAATAGCGGAGATATTCCGGCTGAAGATAGTCAAGGTAGGTCCTGGCATTAATAAAGGTGCCGCGGGATTTGGACATCTTCTGTCCGTCGACTGTCACGAAACCGTGCGCGTGAACTTTTGTTGGTGTTCTGAACCCTGATGTATTTAGCATTGCCGGCCAGAACAAGGCGTGGAAGTTGACAATGTCCTTGCCGATAAAATGATGCACCTCACACTCACTGTCTGTATCCCAGAAGTCTTCAAATTTAAGGTCTTCGGTCTGGTCGCAGTAATTCTTGAAGCTGGCCATATAGCCGATGGGTGCATCCAGCCAAACATAGAAAAATTTTCCAGACTCACCGGGAATCTCAAAACCGAAATAGGGTGCGTCGCGGCTGATATCCCAGTCTTGCAATCCAGCTTCCAGCCACTCTGCCAATTTGTTCGCTACCTGTTCCTGGAGTGCGCCACTACGAGTCCACTCCTGCAGGTATGCCGAGAAGTTTGAGAGGGCGAAGAAGAAATGAGTGGATTTCTTCAGCACTGGCTTAGCGCCAGAGATCTTGGAAACCGGGTCGATCAGGTCCGTAGCATCGTATGTTGCGCCACATGCCTCGCAGTTATCACCGTACTGACCCTCAGCTTCACACTTTGGACAGGCACCGACAATGAACCTGTCGGCCAGAAACATATTTTTCTCAGGATCAAACAGCTGGTCAACGGATTTCACATTAATTTGCCCGGCTTCCTTCAGACGGTTGTAAATAAGCGATGAGTAGACCTGATTTTCCTCAGAGTGGGTGGAATAGTAGTTGTCGTGGCTGATCAGAAAGTCGTGAAAGTCCTGCTCATGTTCCGCCTTGATGTCGGTTATGAATACCTCTGGCGTAATTTTGAGTTCCTCGGCTTTAAGCATTGTTGCCGTGCCATGCGTATCATCTGCGCATACATAAATGCATTGGTGACCCTTCAGACGTTGAAATCTAACCCAGATATCAGTCTGAATATGTTCCATCAGATGCCCCAGGTGGATGGAGCCATTGGCATTGGGCAAGGCACTGGTGACTAGAATTCTGCGTTTTGGCATGTCGGACTGCTTGTTCATTTGGGCTTGATTCAGGGGTGCTAAATATATAGAGGTAGCCGCCGGATTTCACCTGAAATATGTGGGCAAAATGGAATAGAAGATTGACCGGCGTCCAGATACATGTGAGGCTTGCGCGCTACTTGAAGTCTAGAGGGTGACAAAATTAGTCAATCAGAAAATCAAAAGTTCAGTCTGCCAGGTGTCAAACATGTCATCACGGTTGCATCAGGCAAGGGAGGGGTTGGAAAATCAACTGTAGCTGCAAATCTCGCACTGGCCCTGCTGGCCGAAGGTCATGCCTGCGGGCTTCTGGATGCAGATATTTACGGCCCGAGTGTAGGGGTTGTGATGGGCGTGCCTGAGGGCACCAAACCGGAAATTCAGGGTGAGATGATGATACCTGTCAGTGCCCATGGTCTACAGTGCATGTCCATGAGTTTTCTCGCCTCTGACCGCACACCTGCTGTGTGGCGCGGACCCATGGCGGCGGGTGCGTTGCAGCAATTACTGACACAGACCGAATGGAGGGACATAGAGTATCTGGTTGTGGACATGCCTCCGGGGACGGGCGACATTCAGCTGACGCTGGCACAAAGAGTACCGATTGATGGTGCGATAGTCGTTACCACTCCCCAGGATATTGCTTTGCTTGATGCCCGCAAAGGAATAGAAATGTTCCGCAGGGTTGAAGTTCCGGTTCTTGGTATCGTGGAAAATATGAGCACCCATATCTGCTCCAGCTGTGGTCACGAGGAAGCTATTTTCGGCGCTCATGGTGGGGAAAAGATTGCCCATGAGTATGGTACGAAACTTCTGGCGCAGCTGCCGCTGTCGCTTTCGATCCGAGAGCAGATCGATGCTGGAAAACCAACCCTGGTATCAGAGCCAGATGCGGATGTGAGTCAGATATTCAGGAACCTTGCGAAACAGGTTGTTGAGAGTGTCGCAGTATCTGGTCCCTCATCAGGGCCACGCATTACTGTTGTTAACGACTAGTCGGTCTGGGAGTGAAACTTCATGTCAATTAAATCGGACCGGTGGATTCGGGAAATGTCGGAGCAGGAGCGAATGATTTCACCATTTGAGCCTGGTCAGGTACGGGAATCTGAAGGTAACCGGGTAATTTCTTATGGCACCTCCAGTTACGGGTACGATGTTCGTTGTTCTGAAGATTTCAAGGTATTTACCAATATCTATTCAGCGACGGTGGATCCCAAAGCTTTTGATGAAAAAAGTTTTGTGGATGTGAAAGGTGATGTTTGTATTATCCCGCCGAACTCGTTCGCTCTTGCACGTACTGTTGAGTATTTCAGGATTCCGCGCAGTGTCCTGACAATCTGCCTGGGTAAATCCACCTACGCCCGCTGCGGTATTATCGTTAATGTGACGCCTCTGGAACCTGAATGGGAGGGGCACGTCACGCTGGAATTTTCAAATACGACAAATCTGCCTGCCAAAATTTATGCGAATGAGGGGGTAGCACAGATGCTTTTTTTTGAATCTGATGAAGTGTGTGAAACTTCCTACGCGGATCGGGGAGGAAAATACCAGGGTCAGACCGGGGTTACTTTGCCAAAGGCGTGATGTAGCTAGTTCCTGTCCGTAAATCGCATATTCTGATCAAAATTCATAAAACACGTAGCCTATAAAAATAGTCACTTGCAAAGGAACTGGCCCGCTCCATACTGGAAAACGGATTTGAACCAGCTACTAGAGGCCATGGACCTGTTGATTGCCAAATTGTGCCTCCTTGAGCAGCAGCTCAAAGCCTTTACCCTCCTTTTCTATTTGTAACAGGCGCACCAGCATAAATTCGTAATCTGGTGCCAGCCAAAAAGTAGTGCTTCGCCCTCCATTTTTGCGGATACGGATAGCTTTCACCGTATTGATCCTGCCAACGGGTGTATCGATCAATTCTTCGCCCGTGATCTTGAAATTGTAGGACTTGATTCTCCCACCATCGGCCACCTCGTAGTTCAGGTCCGGCCAGGACTGTCCATTCTTCTGTGCGTGTTTAAGGTCCTCACGCATCCTGTATTGATACAAAAGCTTGTCCAGGGTTTTTTTGGTGACCTCAATTTCCCACGGACCCTGCTCACTTGTCACTTTTCCTGCTTGCCGGTCAAAAGCAAGTGTGATGTCCCTGTTCTTGCCTATTCCTGTTCGTTTATAGTGATATTCAATGGGTACAGGGTACTGATCGTGGATCTCAAAAATACTCTTTTCAGACACGGAAGCGAAAAATGATTTCGCCGTGGATGAGAGCTGGTATATACCTCCCTCTACTTTTTTGAGCTCGCGGATACCTACTGCGCTTACGGGCAATCCTTTATAGTCTGCCTTATACACGGCTCGAAAGGGTGTGGGTTCAGCCGCCACCTGAGCAGAATCAATGAGACAACAGATAAACAAACTTATAATAGTGGCGGTACGGATCATAACGAGTTCTTGTCTGAAAAGTGAAACCGAGCAGGTCGGCCCGGGCCATCCTAAATTCCGATCCCTTCATGAATTGTCCGGGCTAGTTCTTGTAAATGGGCAGCCAGTCTATGACAATCCCATTTTCTCATATATAGATTATGTCTGAGTTTTGATCTCCATAAGAAGAAAGATACCTGTTATTTGCAGAAGTTCCCCTGGAATCTGCTTTTTTGTCTTTGCTATTCTCTGTTTCGAAACTGAATTTGCCTGGTCTCTCCCTGTTGAAGGTCTCTATATGGCAGAGGTGCTGGTGGTCAGCGAGGAAGAAAGGCAGCTTGCACGAGGTGCGCGAGCGGGTTTGTTGCAGGTTCTTGTCAGGGTTTCAGGTACCAAGGAAGTTGAGAACAGTAGCTTAATAGCGAGCTCCCTGCGAAAGCCTGAAGTCTATTATTACCAATACAGCTACGAATCGACTGACAAGACCTTGCAGATTGATGATGAGGCCGTACCAGCGCAACTGCTTCGTATTCACTTTGAGCCAAGCGCGGTAGCAAAGTTGCTCCGCCGGGCTGGATTTCCAGTCTGGGGGAGCAATCGTCCCGGCGTATTGTTATGGCTCGCCCTGAGTGATGTTGATGGGCGTCGAATCCTTTCCGGCAATGAGGTAAGTGAAATAACCAGAGCGTTGCAGGATCAGGCTCGGCTGCGCGGCTTACCTTTATTGTTTCCGTTACTGGACCTGGAAGACTCTGCCTCGCTGTCTACTGCTGAGGTCTGGGGCGCATTTCTCGGACGAATAGCCGATGCGTCTACACGTTACAATCCTGATTGCATACTAACCGGCAGGATTCAAAAGGACAGTGCCGACCGCTGGACTGTAAACTGGTCATATCAGATAGACCGGGAGTGGCGTGTTACTGATTCGGTAACATTTTCGGCAGACGAGATGATCAGGTCGATGGTAGATAGACTCGCCAACGAATTGGCTGAAAGGTATGCCATAGATTCATCCCGCAGTCGTGTAACCATCAGGATTGAATCGATTGAAAACCTTGATGACTATGCATCTGTCAGTAACTACCTTGAGTCCCTTGGGCCGGTGCTGAACAGTTTTGTTGTACGGGTAAAGGGGGGCGAGGTTGAATTCAAGCTCGATACTGAAGGGCAGAATGAGCAATTGATAGAACTAATACAGCTGGATGAAAAGATGGTCCTTCTTAATGCTGACGAAAATATGGAAATGCTTCACTATCGGTGGGTACACTGAAAATGAAGTATGTATCACACCTTCCCAATGCCATATCCATCTTTCGGTTTCTGGTTGTGTTACCTATTGTCATTTGCATAATTGAACGGGAATTTTTCATCTGTTTTACTCTTTTCTTTATCGCGGGCGTATCTGATGGGCTGGATGGTTATCTTGCCAGGCGGTATGAGTGGGTTACTGCCTTTGGCAAGATCATAGATCCCCTGGCGGACAAACTGCTCGTGTTGGTTACTACTGTTACGCTAGCTATGGTCGGGCATTTTCCATTGATGGTCATGCTTTTGATGGCGGCAAAAGATCTTGCGGTGATTGGGGGTGTTCTGGTCTACACGGCATTAGCCGGGTTCCCCGAGTTACGTCCGATTTCCGTTGGCAAGATCACGACCGTTATGCAACTGGTGCTAATTGGTTATATCATCTTGACATTAGCTGCTGAAGTGCCTGTCGCCCATATGATAACACCGGTTCTGATCTGGATTGTTGTTACTGCCACGATACTTGATGGCTGCAGTTACCTCTGGTTGTGGACCGGAAAACTGGCACAGGATACTCGTTGGCTTGCCGAGGAATTCACCACATGAGCACCCTTGAGAAGACGTTTGCTTTGTTGTTACTAGCAGCATCCCTGTTTGCAATCTATCTGCTCCAACCGATTTTGATGCCATTCCTGGTAGGAATTGCGCTGGCTTATCTCGGTGATCCCATAGTCGATCGACTTGAAACGTTCGGTTTAAGCAGGGTCATTGGCGTTCTCATTGTATTCGTGGTTTTTCTGATGGTATTCGTGGGGTCCCTGCTGATAGTTGTGCCAGTACTTATTCGCGAAACTGGCGCCTTAATCAGGGATATTCCAGCTTTTGTTGCCTGGCTTCAACAGACTACCAGTCCTTACCTGGTTGAATTATTTGGTGTCGATCCATTTGATTTAAATTTGGATTCACTGAAAAAAAGGATCACTTCAGACTGGCAGGAAACCGGGGGTATTGTTGGCCGAATACTATCCAAAGTAACAGCATCGGGTGTTGCACTGCTGGCTACAATAGCCAACATAGCGCTTACTCCTGTTGTGGCCTTTTATATGCTCCGGGATTGGGACCATGTCATGCTGCGAATTCGGGAAATGATTCCACGTGACCTTGTTGATAGGGTTGTCAGCCTGATGACCGAATGTGACGAAGTCCTCAGTGCATTTCTTCGCGGACAGATGCTGATAATGATCCTGCTTGGCTGTATCTATGCGATGGGTCTGACCCTGATTGGATTGAAACTCGCATTTCTGATCGGGATGGTGGCTGGGCTCGCCAGTATTGTTCCATATCTGGGTTTTTTCGTTGGGATTATTGCTGCTTCGCTGGCCGCGTTGTTTCAGTTCCAGGATGCGATTCATTTGCTTTATGTGGGGGTTATATTTGGACTCGGGCAAATGATTGAAGGAATGGTTCTGACTCCCTGGCTTGTGGGTGACAGAATTGGTTTACATCCAGTCGCCGTAATTTTCGCCGTACTGGCTGGAGGGCAGCTATTTGGGTTTGTTGGCGTGCTCCTTGCCCTTCCCGTGGCTGCCGTGATTATGGTTTTCGTTCGTCACCTTCATCTCAGTTACTTAAGCAGTGAATACTATGAGTAGCCAGCTTGCCCTGAACATCAGATTGCGGGATGAAGCGACATTTTCAAATTTCATAGGCAGTGCTGCGGCGAAGGTCCAGGCCAGTGACCAAATATCATACCTGTGGGGACCCGCCGGAAGTGGGAAGTCGCATCTGCTCCAGGCTATGTGCCACCAGGAAAATCAAAGGAATCTCGATTCAATTTATCTTCAGTGCCTTGGCAGGCATTCACCGGGGATACTGCATTCCTTGGAATCAATATCACTTGTGTGTCTTGATGACATTGATGAGGTTATAGGTAATGAAAGCTGGGAGCTCGAACTGTTCCACCTGGTAAACTCGGTTAAGGATGGAAACACGCGGTTGATAGTTTCAGCATCGGCACCTTCTGCCAGGTTGAATATTCAACTGCCGGATCTGGCCACCAGGTTGCGAGCCGCGGTAGCGATTGAGACTGTTGCGCTTGATGATCGGGAGAAGCTCAGGGTGTTAGAGCGAAGGGCCGCTAGTCGTGGTTTTGCACTAAATGAAGAAGTTGCGAAATTTATTCTTGATCGCTCTCCTCGTGATATGCACCACTTGGTAGAGTTGTTGGGAAGGTTGGAGGTGGAGACATTGCGGCAACAAAAGAAGTTGACCATACCATTCGTCAAGAAGACGCTTCAACTATAGCCAGTTCTTGTGAGCGTTATAACGCTGAGCGGGCTATTTCCTTCATGAGTGATTGATTTGTAAATTTAGCGTTATGGTTGTGTTGTGATATTTAGCCAAATTTCTCGATTTATGGACAGGAAATAGCTAATGAAGATATTGTTCACTGGTGGTGGTACAGCGGGTCATGTGACACCGAACATTGCTCTTATTGAGAAATTTCGGCAGGACAACTGGGACTGCATCTATATTGGTTCAAACGGGGGAATTGAAAGAGAGATAGTTGCGAGCCTGAATATCCCCTATTACGCGATAGCGTCAGGGAAACTGAGGCGATACTTTGACTGGCAGAATTTCGTTGATCCCATTTTTATTCTATGGGGAATGCTGCAAAGTCTGATGATTTGTCTTCGGGAGCGTCCCGGGTGCGTCTTTTCGAAGGGTGGATTTGTAGCCGTGCCTGTTGTCTTTGCCGCCTGGATTTGCCGGATCCCCGTAGTCTGCCATGAGTCAGACGTGACCCCGGGCCTGGCGAACAAGCTCTGTTTTCCTTTTGCCCGAAAAATATGCCTCAACTTTCAGGAAACCAGGCAATACCTGCCAAAGGGTTTTGTGGATTCAGGAAAGGCCACCGTTACCGGTACGCCCATCAGGAAGTCATTGCAGGAAGGGAATGCCGATCGAGGTAAGGCATTTCTTGGGATTGACTCCAGTGAACCCATAATTCTTGTTTTTGGCGGCAGTCTGGGTGCGCAGGCGATAAACCAGCAGGTGAGAAATACACTTACATCCCTGCAGGACAAGTACGTCATCGTGCATGTGGTTGGCGCTGGCAACATTGATGAAGCCCACTCCCTGAATCCACGCTATATTCAAAAAGAATTTCTGCTGGATGAGTTTGGCGATGTGTTGGCGGCAGCAGATCTGGTCGTTGCCCGGTCTGGTGCAAATACGATATATGAACTCCTGGCAACACGAAAACCACATATTCTGATTCCCCTGTCTGCCAGGGCCAGCCGGGGCGATCAACTGGAAAATGCGCGGGCTTTTACCGAGGCGGGATATAGCAGGATGATTAAAGAAGAAGACCTTGGCGATGAACTGTTTTTGGGCGAAATTGACAGGGCTTATAGAGATCGGTCAAGCATCGCCAGTCGTCTGGCAGAATTTGAAATCAGGGATAGTGTGTTGATGATCAGTGATATTGTAATAGAAATTGCCGGAGGGAAGATGACATGATCAGGTGCCTGCTGATATTGATTGTAATAGTTTCGGTGCCACTTGCCGCCGCAGATGAGAAGGGTGATGTATTGGATTACCTGGATCGCCTTGGAGATGAAAACGCGGTGCTGGCGGAAAAAATATGGGGCTATGCGGAACTGGGTTATCTGGAAACGCAGAGTTCGGCCCTGCTGCAATCAAGACTGGCTGAGGCTGGGTTTGAGGTCACTGCCGGTGTCGCGGGATTGCCGACAGCCTTTGTTGCCAGTTTTGGTGAGGGAGAACCGGTGATTGGTATCCTGGCTGAATTTGATGCATTGCCGGGAATTTCCCAGTCAGCCTCCCCAATCAGGGAAATCCTTGAAGGTCAACCAAATGGACACGCCTGCGGGCACCATCTTTTTGGTACTGGTTCAATGGCTGCCGCCCTTGCCATCAAAAACTGGATGGAAGCTACAAAGGTCAAAGGGACTATCAGGCTCTATGGTACTCCCGCAGAAGAGGGAGGTTCCGGTAAGGTTTATATGGTTCGCGCGGGTTTGTTCGCGGATGTCGATACTGTTTTGCACTGGCACCCGTCAAACAGAAACGCCGCAAATCCGGCGACCAGTCTTGCGAATAAATCTGCACGTTTCAGGTTCAGGGGAGTCTCTTCCCATGCTGCTGCCGCACCGGACCGTGGTCGTTCTGCTCTGGATGCGGTAGAGGCCATGAACTATATGATCAACATGATGCGCGAGCATGTCCCACAGGAAACAAGGATTCACTATGTGATAACAAAAGGGGGAGAGGCGCCGAATGTCGTGCCTGATCTGGCAGAGGTTTACTACTATGTTCGTCATCCCGATGCTGGAGAACTACTGCGTATCTGGGACAGGGTAATGACTGTGTCCGAGGCTGCTGCGATGGGAACAGGGACACAGGTAGAAGCAGAGACCATGCATGGAAATCATTCACTGCTGCCCAATGAGTCGCTGGCACTGGTGATGCACAAGAATTTGATTCGTATCGGCGGCTATTCTTATAGTGAAGAAGAACAGGCATTTGCGCAGACGATTAGTCGATCCTTTGGCCTGGATGAGAGCTATCTTGGAATGGAGTCCAAAGTACTGCCCTTTGAAATGGTGCAGGGGAAAGGGTCAACTGACGTCGGCGACGTGAGCTGGGTGGTCCCCACGACGGGGCTCAGAACAGCGACCTGGGTGCCGGGTACAACGGCGCACAGTTGGCAGGCGATTGCTGCGGGTGGAACATCCATTGGTATCAAGGGTATGCAGGTTGCTGCGAAAACACTCGCGCTAACTGCGATGGATCTGTTCCGGAATGTGGAACTGATCAATAAAGCAAAGAAAGAGTTGCTGGAGAGGCGGGGAAAAGACTTTCAGTACAAGGCATTGCTGGGGGATAGGGAACCGCCCCTCGATTATAGATTGCCCTGATATTGGGTTTCATTGGTGTAGTTCAGAAAACATGAATGGGTTCTCTTCCCTCCGTTTGTTCCCGAGATCACGACAAGGCATTCACTCACTGCGAATTTCAAGCCCATCCACGCTAAAAGGACACATTGGTAAACTCAGAAAACAAAAATGGGTCCTCTTCCCTCCGCTGGCTTGCGGCCTTCCAGGCTTCCCTCGCATCTTCCCAAGCCCCTTCGGGTCTTGCTCATTACTCGGCGCTACGCTTTAACTGCTGCGGGAAAAGAACCCATTCATGATTTCTTTAGTGCGCATCGCAAGGAAACCCATTGGTTCCCTAGATCACAATAGGGAAATCCCTAAGACCCATCCGTGGGATGTCGCTCCTTGGCTTACTCAGCCTCGGATGTAGCTGTGATCTATCTTGTTAGTGATGGACCACTTAATACTTGTGTCTGGAAGAGGGCTGCAGGGCTTAGTTTGCCCTATTCAGGTGGGCGATCAGATAATACTGATAGGTTCTATCGCCGTAGCCGTAAAAGTGCAGCGCCGAAGGACGAGTGAGACCCGGAGGGGCTCAGGAGGAGAAGAGGGCAGCCCGGGAGGGCCGCAAACCAGCGGAGGAGAGAGAACCTATTAGTATTATCTAAACACTGTTGTTATAGAGCGATGGTGAATGGCTGTTAACTTGTTGTGGGTCGAGCTCATCTGCTTACGGGCTATACGTGTCAAGTTTCCAAATAAGGTGTTGCATTCCCTTGTTCTGGTGTTATAGTTAGGTATAACACTAAATGACCAGTACACCTATTATGGCTATCTATCATGGAAATTAGCTGGAACGACAGGGATCCTATCTACCGCCAGCTGCACGACCGGCTGGTGGAGATGATACTGGAAGGCACTTATCGCAATGGCGATTCACTACCATCGGTTCGTCAGATTTCTGCTGACCATCGTATTAACCCTATTACCGTATCCAAGGCTTTTCAGCTGCTTGTGGAAGAGGGGGTGGTTGAAAAGAAGAGGGGACTTGGCATGTATGTGATGATGGGTGCGACGGAAAAGCTGGCTCGGGATGAGAAAAAGTTCTTTCTAACGGAGGAATGGCCGCGGTTGGTTGAGAAAATAAAGCGTTTGGGTTTGTCGATTGAAGAATTACTGGAAGAAGGGAGTGTGAAATGACTGCTGTTGTTAATGCGCGGGGACTGTCCAAGCGTTATGGGGATTTTCACGCCTTACGTGATGTTAGCTTCGATATTGAGCCGGGTTCCATCGTAGGTCTGATCGGCCCTAATGGCGCTGGTAAAACGACAACGCTCAAGTCATTACTTGGTCTCACGCGGTTTGATGGAGAGCTTGAAGTTCTAGGTATGGATCCAAGGCATGGTCGCCATGAGCTTATGAAGCGTGTTTGTTTCATTGCCGATGTAGGTGTGCTGCCTCGATGGTTAAAGGTTAAGCATGCCATTGACTATATCGAGGGTGTCCATGAAGGATTTGATCGTGACAAGGCTGAGGCACTGCTACTAAAAACAAAAATTTCGCCCTCTCAGAAAGTGAGGCAATTGTCGAAGGGGATGGTTACCCAATTGCATCTTGCCCTGGTGATGGCCATTGAGGTTGATCTTCTCGTCCTGGATGAACCTACTCTAGGTCTCGATATTCTGTATCGTAAATCATTCTATGAGCGTCTCCTGAATGACTACTTTGATCACGGTACCAGCATCGTGATCAGTACTCACCAGGTCGAGGAAATTGAATCCCTCCTTACCCACCTGATATTCATCGATGAAGGGGAGATCGTTCTTAGCTGTTCCATGGAGGAGCTTCCCGGTATGTACAGCGAAGTACTGGTTAGTCCGGAGAATATTGAACAGGCATTGAAGTATTCACCTATCCATAGCCGCGAAATTCTCGGCAAGCGAAGCATGATTTTCGAAGATGTTTCCGCCGATATGCTGGGTAATTTCGGCGAAGTTCATACACCAAGTGTGGCAGATTTATTCGTCGCCAAGATGCAGAAGGGATAAGACCATGAAACAATTTCCGATCTTGTTGAAGAGAGAATTCTGGGAAAACCGCAATACCTTCGTTGTGCTGCCATGTGTGACGGCAGGGTTCATGATCTTGCTGATGATAGGTGTGTATCTTGCAGTGGATATTGTGGGCATCAAGGCCAATATTCAAATAGGTGGTGATGAACAACACCAAGAAATGAGTTCAGATAAAACGCGGGTAAATGAAGCTTTTGGCTACATGTTTTCAAGGCTTGCAAGTTTACCGCCAGAAGCGCGAGAACATACCATTTACCAGATACTCAATGGATTAGCAGGACCATTGCTGGTGATACTTTGGGCAGTGGTCCTTTTCTACCTGATTGGATCACTTTACGAGGATCGGAAAGACCGCAGCATTCTGTTCTGGAAATCAATGCCCGTATCAGACACAAGTACCGTGCTGTCGAAGCTGGTGTCAGCCCTGATTGTCGTTCCTGCTGTCTACCTGGTTTGCGTACTCTTCATCCAATTGGTGTTTTTGATAGTCAGTTCACTTGCGGCCTTCAGCCAGGAGGCATCGATATGGGAAGTGCTCTGGGAACCTTCCAACCTTTTGAGTCGCTGGTTTACGCTGATTGCCCATTTACTTTTCCAGGTCATCTGGAGCCTGCCATTATATGGCTGGGTAATACTGGTCTCTGCCTGGGCTTCCAGTGTTCCCCTGGCATGGATTATAGGTGCGCCCATTGTCTTCGCTGTACTGGAGCGATTTATATCAGGCGATACCAGGGTTTCGGGATGGTTCACTGACCACATCTCACCGGTCGCCTTTGCGCAGGATCAAGAATTGTACTTAGCCGACCTCTTACCGAAATTGATGTCAATAGACACCCTGGCGGGTCTGTTAGTCGGACTCTCATTTGTTGCTGTTGCGGTCTGGTTGCGTAGTAAAGGTGACGAAATCTAGCTGTTTGTTGTCGGATATATTTTTGGCGGAAGTGCTTGCATTGAGAATGCCAGCTTGATCTTATGAAGAGTAGGATGAGGGCTCCTTTCTTTCTGGGTTTCAGGATTAAATGACAAGGGTTGCAAGCGATTGAAGACCATACGAGGCGGCATTGCCTGTGGCCATCCAAAGGTGGCCGAAGCTGCCGAGGAAGTATTTCAAAAAGGCGGCAATGCATTTGATGCGATTGTTGCGGCTCAATTATCTGCATGTGTCGTTGAACCGGTTCTGGCATCCCTGGGTGGTGGTGGTTACCTGCTGGCTTGTCCTGCATCCCAGCAGCCCCAGGTTTATGATTTTTTTGTCCAGACTCCGATAAATAAACACCGTGGTAAGGCTGATTTTTATCCGGTTGATGCTGATTTTGGAGATGTTACCCAGGAGTTTCATATAGGCAGCGGAAGTGCTGCCACACCAGGAATGGTCAAAGGGATTTTTGCCATTTATGAGGACTTGTGCAGCTTGCCCCTGGCTGAACTGGCCAGCCCCGCAATACGACAGGCCCGCCACGGAGCGCTTGTTACACCGATGCAAGCCTACGTTTTTGACGTGGTTTCCCCTATATATCGGGCAACAGAATCCGCACAGAAAGCGTTTGTCAGTCCGGCAGGTGATTTGCCGCGGGAAGAGGAACTGTTTAAACGACCAGAGTTGGCAGATACGTTAGAGGGACTTGTGCAGGATGGAGAGCGATTTTTTTATGAAGGTGCGACCGCCAGAAGTATCGCCAAGGTGTGCAGCAACGGGGGCTATCTAAACCGGGATGACCTTAAAGCTTATGAGGTCATAATCAGGGATCCTTTAGCCTTTGATTACCGCTCCGCCGGACTGCTGACCAATCCACCACCGACTTTCGGTGGTCTGTTAATCGCCTTCGCTTTACAGTTGATGGAAGCCGTTCAGGTCGCTGATTTCGCCGGTGGCTCTCACCTTGGCATATTGACAAAAGCCATGATGCTCACGCAAAAGGCCAGGCTGGATGCCATGGGTGATGACAGATTTGACGCGGGAAATCTTCTCGATACAAAGTATCTCACGCGATATCAGCTGGAGATCCAGGACGAATTTGCCTGTACTCGTGGCACCACCCATATCAGTACCGCTGACTCCAAGGGCAATATTGCTGCTATGACCTTGTCCAATGGCGAGGGTTGTGGGGTCATGGTTGAGGGCAGCGGATTTATGTTGAATAACATGTTGGGTGAGGAAGACATTAACCCTGGTGGTTTTGGTCGCTGGCTGCCCAACAGGAGGATGGCGTCCATGATGGCACCCACGGTTTTATCAGTGGGCGATAAGAGATTCAGCCTCGGTTCGGGTGGATCGAACCGGATTCGCAGCGCAATTTTACAGGTAGTCAGCAATATTGTGGACTTCGATATGGACATGGTACGAGCGGTAGCTAGCCCGCGTATTCACGTCGAGGGCGGGGAGCTGAATATTGAGAAAGGGTTTGCCGCATCGGTATTGGCTGAACTTGAAAAGGAAGTTGACAGCATAGTCTGCTGGCAAGGCTCGAACCTCTTTTTTGGCGGTGTGCACGCGGTGGAATTATCTGCCAATAATATTCGCGCCACAGGTGATGCTCGGCGGGGTGGCATTGGTCTAATAGTTCACTAGCAAGAGTATGACTATTGTTAATGTCTAACGTGAGAGAAAAACCGAAATAAAATTCTGGCACCGTGTAGAATTGGCAACCTTCAAAACCAACTGGACCCGGAATGCACAAGATTCGCACGCTTAACGCCATTGCTGAAAAAGGATTAGAGAAATTTTCTCGAAGGGAATATGAGATTGGCTCGGAAATACCAGATCCGGATGCGATTCTCGTAAGAAGCCACAAGTTGACTGATGAAGATGTCACCCCGGCTCTGCGCGCAGTTGGTCGAGCGGGTGCGGGGGTCAATAATATCCCCGTATCGAGCTACACAGACAAGGGTATTGTTGTATTCAATACGCCCGGTGCCAACGCCAATGCGGTGAAAGAACTGGTTATGTCAGGTTTGTTGTTGTCCTGTCGAGGAATTATTCCGGGTATTGAATATGTTAATAGCCTCCGGGATCACGAAGATAAGGGGGAATTAAACAAACTGGTTGAAGCCGGCAAAAAGAAATATAAGGGTACTGAACTCAAAGGTAAGACCCTGGGTGTTCTTGGATTGGGGGCGATAGGATCCATGGTGGCCGAAATGGCCATGCAGATGGACATGGAGGTACTGGGCTATGACCCGGCCTTGTCTGTTGACGCAGCCTGGAGAATATCTCGCCGGGTCAAGAAGATGGAGAATATGCAGGCGCTTTTTGCTCGCGCCGACATCATCTCGCTGCATGTTCCGGCACTTGACGCCACTCGCGGCATGATCAATGCAGAGACACTGAGCTATTTCAAAGATGGCACTGTGCTGCTGAACTTTGCAAGGGGCGAACTGGTCGAAGTGGAAGATATCGCTGCTGCTCTGGATAGCGGAAAGCTGTCACAATATATTTGTGACTTTCCTGTTCCCGGCCTGATCGGCAAACCCGGTGTGATATGTATTCCGCATCTGGGTGCAAGTACAGAAGAAGCCGAAGAGAACTGTGCCGCAATGGTCGCCGACCAGGTAATCGATTTCCTAGAGAATGGCAATATCAGAAATTCCGTAAACTTCCCGAGCCTGGTAATGGACCGCAATGGTGAAGGCTTTCGGCTGGCATTCGCAAACAAGAATGTGCCCAGGATATTAGGCTCGGTTCTGTCAATTCTGGCTGATCGCAACATCAACGTGATTGACATGTTGAACAAGAGCCGTGATGACGTCGCTTATAATATTATCGATATCGAAAGTAAGCCCACCGACGACCTGGTGCAGGACATCCTCAACATCGAAGGGGTTATTAATGCCCAGGTGTTTGACTAAGAACCAGGGTGGCAACAGCCAGGTCTTTCATGATTTTCCCGGGCTATATTTTCTTGAATCTCTAAGTTGGAACCTGTCTATGGCCAGCATTGCCTGTTGCGCCCGATTAAGTGCGGCTGGCTCATCGCATATCAGGTTAGCGATAAATTCTCCACAAAGCCTCGAGTTGGTTGCACCGTGTGAGCCAAATCCCGTACAGAGGTATAGCCTTTGATGGCCAGGGACCAGGCCAACCAGCGGCAGGCGATCCCGGGTAGCGGCACGAATCCCGACATAGACAGAGAGGACTTCGGGCGATGAGCCTGGCAGGAGATGCCTGAGGGAGTCCAGTAATGAACTGGTCTCTGAACTTCTGGGATCTGGATCTATACTGTTATGCTCGAATGTACTGCCGACTGTCGCCAACCGGTCCGTTGCAGGTATTACGATTAAATCTCCATCCATCATATCAGACAGGTGTTTATCCAACCTTACGGTCAGCGCCTGTCCGCGAACCGGTATCAGGGGAGCATCGATAAGGGCCGACGAACGGATACCGGCGGCAATCACCAGGTGATCAACCTGGGTAATAAGATTCATCCCATCATCGGAAACCTGCCATTGATTCTCGCAGAATTTGATGCTGCCGACTTTGGCCCGGTGGTAATCTTCTTCCGCCGCGGTAGACAGCCAGCCCGATTGAAGAAAATGGATTTCTTTTTGATCCGGGCATCTTATGAACTCATCCGGGAACTGCTGCGCTATTCGTAGCATTCTTTTCTGGCGTACCGAATTCGCTGAATGCCAGCGCAGCATCGCCCAGTGAAAAAGTGGGTTTCGATGTTGCGTGTAGGCACTGGCAGTCAGCGAGAACTGGTAACGCCTTTCCTTATTGGCACCCAATTGTGGGTAGACGGCGAATTGAGGGATATTGGATGCCGCGTTTGGGTCCTTGTAGCTGATTTGCTCAACGTCAAGGTTTCGTCGTTTCAGTGCTTCTGTACAACCCATACCTGCGACACCGGAACCTATGACTGCGACTGTCGGTCCAGCCACATTGGTGGCTTCCCAGTTGCCAGGTTTGCATCCGGCAAGCATTTCCGCCTTTGCGCCAAATCCGCTGATTTTGCTGGTAGTAAAGCCTGCGTTTCCGAGGTCCTGTCTGACCTGTCCTGCAACTGTGTAGGTGCTTAGTGTCGCGCCGGGCTTGCTGCGGGAAAATATCCGGCCATAAACTCTTGGATTCCAAAGATCGGTATTCTTCGCCGGGCTAAACCCGTCGAGATACCAGGCATCGACCTTCGCACTGAGGTTCTCCAGTGCGGAAGTAGCGTTGTCGAAAATCAGCAACAATCGGATATTGTCTTCCAGCCACAAAACAAAACTGGTATTGAGTGGGAGGGGGTAGTGTTCCAGCAGCCAGTCTGAATATTCTATTCTAACCATTTCATAATGGCGCGAAAGGTCCGATGGGCTGACCGGAGAATTTTCGATCGCAATGTAGTTGAGTATCCCCCTGTGTTTCAAATTCCTCCATCGACTGGCCGTTAGCAGGAAGTTATTGCCAAATCCAAAGCCGGTTTCAACAATTGTAAACTGGGACGCGTTCCTGCCCCTTTCAGCAAGCCTGTGCTGGTCGATAAAAACGTGTGCCTTTTCATCTATAGGATTGCCCCTGCTCCAATAAATATCCTGATGCCGCCTGCTATAGGGAGTCTGTTGCTGCCAGTCAATATCTGCATAGTCAAGAAGGTAAGAACTACTCACCTGTGGCAACCGGCCTTTCAGGGTCAGCAATCCACTCACTCCAGGACCCTGCATAGAGGAAGGGTTCACTAAAACCAGCATGGACAAGGGCGAGGATGTTGTGAGCTGCAGTTACACCGGAACCGCAATAGCAGATCACATGGCTGTCTCTTTCAATTCCGTTTTGCGCGAACCTCTGACTAAGCTCCCCCCTCGATTTGAAACGACCCTTGTCCAGGTTGTCCGCGAACGGCAGGCAGATAGCACCAGGGATATGACCTGCGATGGGATCGATAGGTTCGACCTCGCCTCTGAAGCGTGGTAGATCCCTTGCGTCAGCCAATATGCCCGATTGTGACAACACTTCACTGGTATTGATCAATCTTGTTAGGGCAGTCCGGGTCTGGTATCCGGAAAGGTCCCATTGTTGCGTTTCTTGGGTGAGAGTCAGGCCTGCTTCCTTCCAGGCTGCTATTCCCCCATCCAAGACCGAAACATTCTCATGCCCCAGCCAGCGGAACATCCACCACAACCTTGCAGCGAACGCGCCATTGTCATCATCGTATGTGACTACCTGGGCATCGGGTGTGACCCCCCAGGACTGTACCTGGTGAAGAAATGATTCCCTGTCCGGCAGCGGGTGCCTGCCTGTCTCTCCGGGAACCGGGGAGGCGCTGAGCTGTTGGTTAAGATCAGCGAATTGTGCTCTTGGGATATGACTATCTGCGAAAGCACTGGCGCCATAACGAGCATCGGCAAGGGAAAAGCGGCAATCGAATAGAAATAAACCTGAGCCAGTATCAATTGCGGCCTGCAGCTCCGGTACTTCGATAAGGGTCCCGTTAGCCGCCACCTGGTTTTACCTGGTATCCCATTGCCTGGAGTTCCTGCTTCAATTGATCCCGCTTGTCACCCTGAATAATGATAGTGCTGCCGTCAATCGAACCACCAACACCACATTTGGATTTGAGCTTCTTGGCGAAGAGCTTGAGATCGGCTGCTGCTAGTGGCAGACCTGTAATCAGTACTACCGGTTTCCCGTTCCTGCCTTTCACCTGTCTCTGTAACCTGACGATACCATCCGTGTCTGGCACCTTCTCAGCGCTGCACTGGCATTTGGAGAGTTTCTTTCCACAGTCTCCGCAGAGATTTCCCGTATCCGTGGAATAAACGAGCCTGGTGTCTCCATGCTTTTTGCTCATCGCCCTGATCTCAGTTGAATCTGATGCTGACGGGGAATGCTATCCATCGCTATAGAGATAAACACCGAGTCCGTCTCCCTGTATTGCGGTTTTGCAGAAGTGTACAAACTGAAACAGAAAGTCACTCAGATCTTCGCCGTCCAACTCAAGTGCTTCAATCGGTTCGCATTCAAGCCACAGGCTCACGAGTTCTTCGATGTCATCTTCATCTCTGTCTGAGAGTTGCCGGGTTAGTGATGTATCGAGGAGGTGGATGTTGGGGCCATCTTCTGTCAGCTGTCGCACCAGGGGTTCCAGCTGCATAGCGTCATCAAGAAAGGATCCGGTTACCAGGCTGTACAGCTGTGCCCTGGCTTCCGCATGAATACCAAGGGTATTCATGCATGGGTAGAGATCCGCCGGATTTTCGTCTGCTGCTATTTCCTCGATTCCACTCTCGTGGCCAATCATGAATAACTCAGCCACGGGCTAAATTGCGGATACCTGGTCAGCCTGTAAGCCTTTGTCACCTGGTATAACCACAAACCTGACGCGTTGGCCATCAGATAAAGAGCGGCGCCCGTCACTATCAATGTTTCTGAAGTGAACGAATACATCATCTCCCTGGTCGCGGGTGATAAACCCATATCCTTTCTTGACGTTAAACCATTTAACGGTCCCGTTTTCCTCACTAGTCGACCCTGTACTGGCTGACTCAGTTGCAGAAGTGGAACTATTGAAAAAACCTGCAGTGAAAAGGGCAATGATGATAATGAATAGTTCAGCGATATTGGTTGTGGAATCAGGGACTCGCAATCCATGTCCCTGAACGAAACCGATGGCGAGATATGCAATTACGCCAATCAGGATGGACAGGATAGTATTCTTGAGTATCGGTGTCATATTGGTAGATGCTTTGTAGTAGGTAAAATTGAGGCCGTCAATCATACTG
Source organism: Gammaproteobacteria bacterium (assembly GCA_002726655.1). Lineage (GTDB taxonomy): Bacteria > Pseudomonadota > Gammaproteobacteria > Pseudomonadales > Azotimanducaceae. The sequence continues at coordinate 1,630 of PBRP01000082.1, read as the reverse complement.
ATTCAGGCCAGTGTCTCCAATCTTTTTCTTTTTGGATTCAACGAGTTAGTGTCTGGATGATGGTAGCTCCTTGGAGTTCAGGGGAATTTGTCCAGGATTTCACGATACTTTTGCACGGTCCTGCCAAGTCCCATCCACAGTGCATCAGTAACAATGGCGTGACCAATCGAGACCTCAGCCAACGCGGGCACTGCAGCACAGAAGGTTGAGAGGTTATCCAGGTTCAGGTCATGTCCGGCATTGATGCCCAGGCCAAGGCCTTCGGCCATCTCGGCACATTGGGCAAAGGGGGCAAGGATTGAATCCCGCTCCTGTCCCGCATAATTATCAGCGTAGGGACCCGTATAGAATTCAATCCGATTAACCCCCAGAAATGCAGCAAGCTCAATTTGCTTTTCGATCGGGTCCATGAACAGACTGACCCTGATATTGTGTTGCTGCAGTTCCTCAACCCGTGGGTTGAGCTGGTTGGACTCGCCAGACAGGTTCCAGCCGTGGTCCGACGTTAGCTGGGTGGGGTCATCTGGCACCAATGTACATTGATGGGGGCAGACCTGCTGAACCAGTTCCATGAACCCTGGATAACCGTTATCTTCCGGTCCCGCGTAGGGGTTGCCCTCGATGTTGAATTCGATATCTTTGTATTCTTTTCTAGCCAACAGCTCAGCCAGTTCATAGACATCTGATGGGCGAATGTGGCGCATGTCAGGCCTGGGATGCACGGTTATTCCCTGTGCACCACTGTCGATACAGGTAATGGCAGCTTCGGTGACACTTGGAATCGTCGTATCGCGTGAATTGCGAATGAGGGCGACCTTATTCAGGTTGACGCTGAGTTTCACTGACATCAGGTCCAGCCACCGCCGCCGCGCTTGTGGTAAATACGCCTGGAAAGCCAGAAGCCGACTAAGAGACCCATCAAAATGGTACCTGCACCACGCAGAAACCACTGCTGGTCTGAACTATCCTGTAATTCCTGATTTGCTACCGACAGCGCATCCATTTGCCCGATCAAATCATCATGCTCTTGCCGAAGCTGCTGGTTCTCGTCGTCGATCGCGATAACATTGGCTGCCAGCTGGGTGAGGTTCGCGAGCTCGTCTGCCAGGGTGTCATTTTTAGACTGCAGTGCTTCGTTTGAATCAGATAATTCGACCCGCCTTGTTTCAATATCCTGTTGTTGCAGCAACTTTTTCTGGTGACTGGCTTCTAACTCTAACAACCGGTCTTCAGTTTTTTTCAGCAAATCTCGCGCAATGGGTACCTCTACCAGATATTGCGACTGAATCCAGCCCTCAACCCCACCCTCTGACTTCACTAGTGTGTAGCCACTCTCATCGTTTGTTTGCAAACGCTCCAGGGCCGTGCCGCTGCGTAATCCCCGGTGCAGGATACGGTGCTCCGTCGATTGACCACCGCGAAGTGGAACATAGATAGTATCCCGGACATAAACGGTATCTGCCGCCAGAGACTGAGCGAGCCCAAGCACCAGTAGCGCGATGCTGAAAGGTTTCAGGGGAGCACCTTTTTGAATGGTTTCACCATGACTTCAACGTAAACACCAGCCGCCACGTAGGGGTCACGATCAGCCCAGCTTTGAGGGTCATCCTGGGAGCTGAATTCCGCAACC
>PBRP01000151.1 GCA_002726655.1 Gammaproteobacteria bacterium | reverse complement strand
CTTGGCGTTGTTCTTTGGCTAGTAAGCGGTGAGTCGGTGTTTGCCACTGCTGCTGGATTGAAAGACTTTGAATTGTCTATCGGAATATCTATTTTTAGACTTGGTGTATTTGCCGGGTCAATTTTATTTTCTACTTCTGTCTGTAATCTAATACCCATATCTTTGATAGTTTCATCAAGATTGCCACCATCTATTTCACGAATTCTTCTTTTTGAAATATCGTTTTCCCGATCAGGTGATGACTATGGCGAGGAGCGCCAGGTCGCTGATACGCAAACGCTGCGCCGGACAATTGACGGAGATGTAATTGGCTTTCTTGATATCACAGATTCACATACATGGATGGGTATACCCTACGCAGTTGCGCCGATCGGTGACCTGCGCTGGAAAGCGCCGAGGAAGCCGACTCCCTGGGATGGCACACTTGAAGCGCTGCAGGCTTCTGAACGTTGCAAGCAGGTTGGTTCTGTTGGTGAAAGCAGGCCCGCTGAAGAATTAGGTAAACCGATTGGCGCGGAAGATTGTCTCTATCTGAATATCTTTGCGCCAAAGATCCTAAAGGATGAACTGCCGACAGGCGAGGCAAGGGCGCCTGTCATGGTATACGTTCATGGTGGCGGAAACACTGCGGGCTACGCGAACCAGTTCAAGTATTCAGGCAGGAACCTGGCCAGGAATCATGAGGTCATCGTCGTCAATTTCAATTATCGATTGAACCTCTTTGGCTGGTTCACCCACCCGGCCCTGAATAGAGATGCTTCATTGGAAGATAAATCAGGCAACTACGGCATCCTGGATAGTCTGGCCGCGTTGCAATGGGTGCAGGACAACATCGAGGCATTCGGTGGCAACCCGGATAACGTAACCCTGTTTGGTGAATCCGCTGGAGGCATGAATATTTTTGCCATTCTTGCCTCACCCAAAGGCAAAGGTCTGTTTCACAAGGCGATCATCCAAAGCGGGCTTCCTATCTCAACGCCTCTGGAAAAGGCACGAAATTACGTGGAGGATTCCGGGCATGAGAACAGTGGCCGGGAAATCGTCAATAAGCTTCTCATTGCCGATGGGCTTGTCACTTCACGAGAAGGTGCGATATCACATCAAAATCAGATGACTGATTCAGAGTTGGAAGATTACCTTCGCAACAAGTCTGCAAATGAAATCCTGATGCTCCTGAATGCTGAGGGAATACCGAATATCCCTTATATCTTTCGTGATGGTACGGTAGTGCCAGCAGTGGACCTTATGCAGGTGTTTGCTGATGCTGCCAACTACAATGCTGTTCCCATGATGATTGGTACCAATCGAGATGAATTCAAACCATTCTTTGCTGGCGACAGAAACATGGTGGCTTTGAACATGGGCTTTCTGCCCAAAATTATTGACCCACCATACTTTCATGCCGTCACCGGGTATTTCAATGACTCATGGAAAGCCAGAGGCGTTGATGAAGTCTCCATGCGCCTGGTGGCATCGCAATCCGATCCTGTGTTTGCATATCGATTTGACTGGGACGAATTACCCACGGTACTAGGCGTCGATTTGTCACAGCTGATGGGTGCAATGCACGCTTCAGAAATCCCCTTTGTTTTTGAAAGTTTTGATGATCGGCTTATGAATACCGTCCTATTCTCAGGTGACAATATTCCCAGTCGAACTGAACTATCAAAGAAGATGTCATCCTATTGGGCTGAGTTCGCCTTCAACAGCTCGCCAGGGAAGGGGCGTGATGGTACGCAGCCAGAATGGCAGCCATGGAGCGAAAAAGACGGCGAGGGGAAATTCGTCATGCTGGACAGCAAACTGGACGGTGGTATACGCATGAACAATGAAGCGGTTACCTTTGCCGTGCTGAAACAACGTTTGCTACAGGATACTTCGTTTCCAAATGCAGCTGCGAAAAGCAAACTATACGATTGTGTCTTTAAAGAGAGCAGATACTGGGATGCAGGTGAGTTTCAGTCACTCGGCGGCGAGGCCTGTGATATCCCTATTTTCAAGTTCCTAAGGCTTTGACGCCTTAATCTATTAGCGATCACGCGAGAGTACGCATTATGTTATCTACCTTGGATATTTCGGTCGTCGTCTTCTATGCGATCAGCCTGTTTGCCCTGGCGCAGTGGGTTTCTCGCGAAGAAACCGGCCACCACAAAGATACACAGGACTATTTCCTCGCGGGAAAATCACTGCCCTGGTGGGCCATTGGTGCTTCATTGATTGCAGCTAACATCTCAGCCGAGCAGATCATCGGCATGTCCGGCTCCGGTTACGCCATAGGCCTGGCCATTGCTTCTTATGAGTGGATGGCTGCCATCACCCTGATACTGGTTGGCAAGTTTCTGTTGCCGATCTTCCTCAAGCGTGGCATCTACACCATGCCGCAGTTTCTTGAACAACGCTACGACCATAAAGTGCGCATGGTGATGGCGTTTTTCTGGCTGGGGGTTTATATTTTTGTAAACCTCACTTCCGTGCTGTGGCTGGGTGCGCTGGCTCTGAACACCGTAGCCGGGCTTGATATTGTGTTGGGTATGGTGATGCTTGGCATGTTCGCCGTCGGATATTCGTTGTACGGCGGACTAAAGGCAGTGGCTTTCACCGACATAGTCCAGGTAGTGTTGCTGGTGCTGGGCGGCCTGATGATTGCCTGGATTATGCTGGACAAGGTTTCTGAGGGCTCGGGTGTTATAGCCGGATTCCACCTGTTGACCGAACGGGCACCAGAGAAATTCGACATGATCCTCAGCCCGGACAACCCGCACTATGTCAGCCTGCCTGGTTTGTCAGTACTGATTGGCGGAATGTGGATTATGAATATTTCATATTGGGGTTTTAATCAGTACATCATCCAGCGGGCACTGGCCGCAAGGAGTCTTCAGGAAGCACAAAAAGGTATTGCCTTCGCAGCCTTTCTGAAGTTGCTAATGCCGGTAATTGTCGTACTGCCTGGCATCGCCATCTATGTGTTGTCACCAACCCTGTCTGTGCCAGATCAGGCTTATCCTGAAGCAATGACACTGTTGCCTTCTGGAATTAAGGGGCTGGTATTTGCCGCATTGCTGGCTGCCATAGTGTCCTCACTGGCATCAATGACTAACAGTATCTCGACTATCTTTACCATGGATATCTACGCCAGCTTCAGCAAGAAAACCGATGAAAACAGCAACCGTGTTTTGGTCGGCCGGATTGTCGCGATTACTGCGATGCTACTGGCGATGATTTGTGCCAAACCCCTGTTGGGTAATTTCGATCAGGCCTTTCAGTATATTCAGGAATTTACCGGCTTCTTTACCCCTGGCATTGTCGTCATTTTTCTCCTGGGTATGTTCTGGAAGAAGGCCACTTCCACCGGTGCACTAGCTGCTGCGATCGGTTCGGCAGTACTGTCCTTTGCTTTCAAGATGCTATGGCCCGAACTGCCATTTATCGATCGCGTTGGACTTGTTTTCATCCTCTGTACAGCAATCGCTGTGGTCATCTCAGTCATGGCGGGTAACCATGATCAGGAGGGTGCGGTAGAGCTTCATGACATTCAGTTCGCAACTACAACGGGCTTTAATCTGTCAGCCTTGTTGGTGGCTCTGATTCTTGTTGCATTGTACGCGACCTGGTGGTGATTTTAGTTTCAGAATATTTCACAAAGTGAATACTGCGAATCTTCCTGGAGGAAATGAACGACTCCGGGTAGAGTTACGGCAGGCGCGTTTCGGCAAAAAAAGCAGCTCATGGCTGGGCTGGGACCTGCGCTAAAATCTGAATCGGTTCCATACTGGCGCCGGTGGTCGCGCCAGTACGCCGGGGCAGGGAAGTGCTCTATGCAGGTTCGAGCAATGCTTCCCGAATAGCACGCTGTTGCGTTTCATCGACTCCAATACTGACTAGATAGTTAAGGGCACCGCCGTACTTTTTATCCAGACCGTCGAGAAAGACACCGATTGCATCTTCAGGAACTCCGGCGATATGCAGCAGGGACTCCCTGGTCATACCCTCTGGTAGCCCCTGGCTTTGTTCAATGAAGTTCACCTGGCGCTCGCAGTCCCGGTTGGTGAGGGCGTAGTCTGCCTCGATCGTGTGACGATCAACACCGAGGATTGACAAAAGCAGCGCTGTCGTAACTCCCGTACGATCCTTGCCCGCTGTGCAATGGATGAGTAGTGGATGCTGACCTGCGTTCGCCATCACATCGAAAATACCGCGCCAGGGCTTGGTGTCGAACTCAAGATAGCCGAGATAACGCTTGCCGGAAATGCCGGTGTCGCCAACCATATTACTAAGTCGCTCCGATCCATCATTTGGAATAACCGGATGCCATGCATATCGACTGCCCATATTTTCAAGAGGACCCCGGCTTTGATCTTGAATTTCATCCTCGCGCCTGAGATCAATTTGTGTCTTGATGCCAAACTCTGCAACAAGCTCAAGGTCAGCCTGTGTCATCCGATCTTGCCGCCCCGCGCGATAGTAACGACGCCATAGGACCTTCCTCCCGTTTAAGCCAGCGTAGCCGCCAATGTCGCGAAAATTAAAGCAACCCTCAAAAGGGTGGTGCCTGGTACCAAAATCACCTGTCAAAATCTTCTCGCATACCCGTTTCAATATTTGAATTCGGGTGACAGTGTACCTATTTCCGTTTAGAAATAGGTAAACTGTCACCGGATTACTGGAGACTAAAATGAAGAATATCTTATTTGTGCTGGCATTTACCGGCATGACAGTCAGCGGGTTTGCCAGCGAGGAAGGAAAACCCGTTGGTATTGTCAAGGGCATGATGTCAGTTGAAGTCACTCATCAGGGTAAACCGATGAATATTTCACGCAACCAGGATAACAAAAATACGGTTAAGCCAGACTACGCTATTACCTCCCGGCCTTGTCCACCTTTCTGTATTCGCCCTATTAAACTTGCCCCTGGTATTGAGACTATCGGTGAGTTGGAAATGCTTCGCTATCTCACTGCTGCAAGCAAAGATCCCAGTATCCTGGTGATTGATTCACGGACACCTGATTGGGTCAAGAAAGGAACGATCCCCGGGTCGGTCAATATCCCCTGGACGTTGCTTAATCCGGAAACTTCGAACCCCCTTGTTATCGGCGAGATTTTGCAGGAGAGGTTCGGTGCAATTCAGGATGAAGAGTTGTGGGATTATAGTGACGTAAAGACGCTGGTTATGTTTTGTAATGGCATGTGGTGCGGACAGTCACCACGCAATATCCTTACGCTGCTCAAGTACGGCTACCCGGCGGAGAAAATTAAGTGGTACCGGGGTGGTATGCAGGATTGGGAAGTCCTGGGGTTAACAACCGTTTCTGGACGCTAATAGAAAGGTCGCCGGGAACCAAGGAGTGTTGATATGACTTTTGCTGCGATCTACGATCCTATTGAGGTTCGACCCGATATACTCGATGCTTTCAGCAAAATATGGCAGACCATCGCCAGCCCAGGGAACTGGTGGCATGGCGCGGATCGGGTAGCCATTGCTGCTGAATGCCGTAGCGCCGTTACCTGCTCATTGTGCGAGGAGAGAAAGGAAGCGCTTTCACCCAATTTTGTCAAAGGTGAACATCAGGCAGTTTCCAACCTGCCCATGGTTGCGATTGATGCGGTGCATCGAATCACAATGGATGTTTCACGTTTGACCAAAACCTGGCTTGAACAATGCCGGGAAGCAGGACTGTCAGATGCTCAATATGTGGAGCTGCTGGGCATCGTGGTCGCGGTCGTCAGTATTGACGGGTTTCACCGCGCCATGGGGCTTCCACTGGAGCCACTTCCCGAGCCACAGGATGGGGAGCCGAGTGCCTACAGACCTGATGCAAAAGATCACGGTGCCTGGGTTGACACGGTCAACCCGGCAGACCTGTCTGATGAAGAGGCGGATATCTACGGTGGAGTGCCTCAGGTAGGGAATGTTTTTACCGCCATGAGCCTGGTGCCGGATTCAGTTCGTATGCTGAGCAGGCTATCTGCTGTTCAGTACCTTGAAGCAAGTGACGTGGTAAACCCCACCTTCAATGGTGGAAGGGCCTTGTCACGGATGCAGATGGAACTGCTTGCCGGTCGCGTATCATCCCTCAGCGATTGTTTCTACTGAACCACGGCACACTCATTGCTGCTTCGTGTAAGCAGCGAGTTGCAAGGAGAAAAGGTGAACCTGCAGTCAGTTACCAACGGCTCAGAAATACAAAGTGGCGTACGCTGTCAGGATGAACTGATCAGATTTGCTGAAGCCGCCATCGGTCACGATGAGGTTAAGATTACCGAGGCAAGGCAAGCCTTGCGTGAAATAATGGGGGATAAGGCTGTTGTTGATGCTGCAGGCGTTATTGCTAATTTTCAGCGAATGGTCAGAATTGCCAACGGGGCAGGCATACCGCTGGATAAACCGATGGCGTTGGTATCTGCGCCGATGAGGTCTGAATTGGGTCTGGATAATTACGCGTCCTCGGTTAACACGCCTGAATTGAGCCTGATGCAAAAAATTTTAGCCCGCCTGCTTAACCCACTGGTGCCGGTTTTATTTAAACGGATTGCCAAACGGGTAAGCGGCGAAGAAAAAGCCCCATGACTTTGTACTAGGCAGGATATGAGACCTATGGAAATGATCATCAGAATGGCAGTGTTTTTGCCCCTGGTGCTGTCGGCGCAACTCACCGTTGCCGCCAATGCACCGACCCACGCGAACAATGGCATGGTGGTATCAGCCAATACGCTGGCCTCTGATATTGGCGCTGAAGTGCTTCGCGATGGTGGTAGCGCTATGGATGCAACCGTAGCGACGGCCTTTGCTCTTGCAGTTACGCATCCCTCCGCGGGGAATCTGGGTGGTGGGGGTTTCCTTATTTATCGTTCCAGCGAAGGCGAATCGGTAGCCTATGATTTTCGCGAAGTCGCTCCCCTGGCGTCAGACCCGGAAATGTGGCTGGTCGATGGCAAGTACAGCTTCGAAAAACATCATATGAGCTATCAATCAGTGGGTGTGCCGGGGACCGTCAGGGGGCTTCATCTCGGCTGGCTTGATCAGGGTAAATTGCCCTGGAAAAGGCTTGTAAAGCCCGCAATCAGGCTTGCCAGGGATGGAATACCAGTCACTCATGGGTTAGCGCGGTCGTTGAAACGGCATTTACCCAGGATGGAAAAATATCCCGCAACCATGGCACAGTTTTCAAACAAGGGTGAACCACTCGTGGCAGGGGACCTGCTCAGGCAGTCTGACCTTGCCAGGACTCTGCAAAGGATCGCCAATAAGGGTCCAGATGGATTCTACAAGGGTAAGACCGCTGAACTGATCGTGCAGGAAATGGAACGCAATGGTGGCCTGATCACGCTAGCAGATCTCGCGGCCTACAAAGCAAAAAAGCGAGTACCCACCAGCGGTACTTATCGCGGTTACGAAATTATCTCTATGCCCCCACCGAGTTCCGGTGGCACGGCACTGGTTGAGATGCTGAATATTCTGGAAGGTTATGATCTCACTGAGTCAGGCTTTGGTACGACGGTGACCCTGCACCGGATGGTGGAAGCAATGCGTCGTGCCTTTCACGACCGCGCAAGATTCATGGGTGACCCTGATTTCAATGCTGCCATGCCTCTTGCTAAGCTGACTTCGAAAGAATATGCAGAGGAACTGAGAAGTTCAATCGACCCTGGCACGGCTTCAGTCTCGAACCCAGAGAGTTTCAGCCTGCCTAAGGAAGGACCGAGCACGACCCATTTTTCAGTCGTTGACAAGGACCAGAATGCGGCGTCACTGACCTATACCCTTGAATGGAGCTACGGCTCAGGTATTGTCGTCACGGGTGCGGGTTTCCTTTTGAACAATGAAATGGGTGATTTTAACGCAGGTCCGGGCTTGACCGATTCGCAGGGTCTGATTGGCACCCCAGCGAACCTCGCAGAACCCGGAAAGCGCATGCTGTCGAGTATGACGCCTACTATCGTGGCTAAAGATGGTGAGCTGTTCATGGTAACGGGTACACCGGGCGGGAGAACGATTATCAACACTGTGCTGCAAACCGTTGTCAATGTTATTGACCACGGGATGGGTGCCCAGGCAGCGGTAGATGCTGGGCGCGTTCACCATCAGTGGTTGCCAGACATGATGCGTTATGAAGAACCGGGATTTTCCAAGGATTCTCTAAAGGGCCTCGCTGCCATGGGGCACAAAATGAAAACAGGTAGCTATCCACAGGGTTCGGCCGAGGTCATCGTCGTGAACGGTGACCAGGGGGGGCTTGATGGGGGGGTAGATCGCCGCGTCCCTGATGGTGGTGTATCAGGGTATTAGAACTTCAGACCTGGCATTCAACTAGGTTTGTTCCTTGTTGTTTCAGGGCTGATTTGTCTCTATAATCGCCGCCCTTCGGTGGCCTAATCTGTACCCCTAAGTTGTTGATTTCGGTGCAATCTCGTGCGATTTAGCTCACTGGTGCTGCGCAATAGTTGGGCGAAAGTGGCGGAATTGGTAGACGCGCTGGATTTAGGTTCCAGTATCGAAAGATGTGAGAGTTCGAGTCTCTCCTTTCGCACCAT
>PBRP01000081.1 GCA_002726655.1 Gammaproteobacteria bacterium | reverse complement strand
TATGGTGGGCCCGGAAGGACTTGAACCTTCGACCAATGGATTATGAGTCCACTGCTACTAACCAACTGAGCTACAGGCCCTTTGTCACGCCATTCTATCACCGAATACTGGTGTTTCACCGGCATAATTTTCAAACAAACAGGATGATGCTAGCGGATAGAGATCTTGCTTCGGCAGCAAATTTCTCCGGCGGCTAAACCAACGCGGAAACTTTTCTTTGCCTTACGAAGTCTCGTCCAGGAAGCTCTTGAGATGATCAGAGCGAGTCGGATGTCGCAATTTGCGAAGCGCCTTCGCCTCAATCTGACGAATTCTTTCACGCGTGACATCAAACTGTTTGCCGACCTCCTCAAGGGTGTGATCGGTGTTCATTTCAATACCAAAACGCATACGCAGTACTTTTGCCTCCCGGGCGGTCAAGCCGGAGAGGACGCCACGCGTTGCTTCACGCAGTCCTTCATCTGTCGCGGATTCAACGGGAGAACCAACACTTGCACCTTCACTCAGGTTGGAATCAGAATCAAGGAAATCGCCGAGGTGAGAATCTTCATCATCACCAATGGGGGTTTCCATGGAAATAGGTTCTTTTGCAATTTTCAGCACGCGACGAACCTTGTCTTCCGGCATTTCCATTCTTTCACCAAGCTCTTCAGGCGTTGGTTCCCGGCCCATCTCCTGCAGCATCTGTCTTGAAACCCTGGTCAACTTATTAATGGTCTCAATCATGTGCACTGGAATTCGAATGGTTCGAGCCTGGTCGGCAATCGAACGGGTTATCGCCTGACGGATCCACCATGTCGCATAGGTTGAGAACTTGTATCCGCGCCGATACTCAAACTTATCAACAGCTTTCATCAAGCCAATGTTACCTTCCTGAATCAGGTCAAGAAACTGCAAGCCTCTATTCGTGTACTTCTTGGCAATAGAAATGACCAGCCGAAGGTTAGCTTCAACCATATCCTTCTTGGCTCGCCGTGCCTTTGCCTCACCTATCGACATCCGCCGGTTAATATCCCTGATCTCCGTAACACTCATACCAACACGTTCTGACGCCTGCTTGATGCGTTTTTGGGCGCGAACGATTTCTTCTTCGAATTTCTTCAAGCCATCATGGCCAGCCTTTATCTGCCTGCCACACCATTTAAGATCAGCTTCCTTGCCCGGGAATTTCTGCATGAAAACTTTTCGCGGCATCTTTGCCCGGCGGATACATGTATTCATTATGTGCCGTTCCTGGCGCCTGATTTCCCCGTGTACCTGCCGTGGTATCACTACCATTCTGTCGTATTTTTTGGGCACGAATTTGAAGAACTGGAATGAATCACCTAACCCAGCCAGATCCTTCTTGACTATCTCTGAACCGCGGCCATACTTTTTGATCGAACGTTCTGTCTTTCTGTATTGCCTTAGCAGCTTCTTAAATCGCTCAGAAGCCATTTCTGCATCGGGGCCCTTATCTTCTTCTTCCTCATCATCCGCTTCTTTTTGCTGCCCAGGGACTACCTGTGCGGCAGGTGGAACATGATCAGCCGGGTCAAGGAAGCCAATAATGATATCCAGCAGTTTGCCTTCCTCTAACTGACTTGCATCATATTCATCAAGCGCAATCGGAACCACAGCGGGGAACTGTGCTGAAGCATGCAAAACATCCCTGATTCCTTCCTCAATTCGCTTGGCGATAACAATTTCGCCTTCTCGAGTCAGCAGCTCAACCGTCCCCATTTCACGCATATACATACGAACGGGATCAGTGGTTCGCCCAACTTCGCTTTCGACAGCAACGAGTACTGCAGCCGCTTCTTCTGCTGCAAGTTCGTCGGTGGAATCAACCTCCTCCATAATGTCGTCAGTTTCTGGAGCTGTTTCATGTACCGTGATACCCATGTCATTGATCATGCCAATGATATCTTCGATCTGCTCCGGATCAGATATATCGTCCGGCAGGTGGTCATTGACTTCACTGTAGGTAAGATAACCCTGCTCTCTACCCTTGCTGATAAGATCTTTTAATCGCGATTGTTGCTGTGCTAATCCGCTCGACATGGAACCTCTTCGATTTGAATATATGAGAAAGACGAGCCGGCCATTATAGCGAGGCAGACAGCATCATTCCACTCCAAGTTACTGTTTTGACTGGTGTTTCCGGTACAGATATTATGGAGATTTCTTCATAATTGGGATTTTGGGTTAGTATTATCCCTGATGAGCTGGCGCTCTTCAGGGTTGAGTTCAGCAAATGGCTTATTGATCAATTGCTTTTTAAGTTCTTGTTTTAATTGAGTTTCAAATCTGTCCAGAAGGGTGCTGACGGTACCTTTAAACTCCTCCCGCAGCTCAGAAACATCCAGTAACTGCTCTTGATCCATGGCGGACCGGAGAGATTTAAACTCGGTTTTACCCTGAAAATGGCCCAGTAACAATCCTGGTGATAGTAGCTCATGCTGACGAATAGCCAGGGCAATTTCCCCAAAAAACCGGGCATCAGGGTTCTGCCGCAACTGCTCGTAGGAAGAATCCTCGAATTCCTGGGACAGCTCCGGTTGCTGAACAAGCATAGACAGGGCAAGTTCAGCAAGCCCCGGACCTTCACTGACCCTTTTCTCATATACGGGAGATCCCTGTGGCGGTCTTGCACTCCTTGAAGTAGCAGTATTCTGGCCCTGCCCAGCTGCCTGGATCAGCCTGCTGGCTTCAAGGCCCGTCTTGCCTGCCAGGGCATCTATCATGAGTTGCTTGAATACACCTTCAGGGATACTGCTCAACAATGGCATGGCGAGCTTGCTCAGCGTTGCCTTGCCCTCCATAGAATCCATGTCCAGGTCTGATTCGAGGTTTGAGAAGAAGAACTCATCAAGTGGCGTTGCTCTTTCCAGACGCAACTCAAACTTATCCTTTCCTTCTTTACGGATAAGGGTGTCAGGGTCATCTCCATCCGGCAGAAAGAGGAATTTTGCGCTCCGCCCATCGGACATTGCCACCAAGGTCACCAGCAATGCCTTCCAGGCAGCACTTCTACCTGCACTGTCCCCATCGAAAGAAAACACAATCTGGGGCACCAATCTATAAAGACGATCTATATGTTCTTTGCTGGTCGCGGTTCCGAGAGTCGCCACCGAGTAGCCAATGCCAAATTGAGCCAGGGCAACGACGTCCATGTAGCCTTCAACGACCATCACCCTGGTCAGTTTAGCATTTCTCTTCCTCGCCTCAAATAGACCGTAAAGCTCTCGCCCCTTGTGAAACACAGGCGTCTCCGGGGAATTCAGGTATTTCGGTTTACCATCACCTATAATCCGTCCACCAAAAGCGATTGTTCTGCCGCGCAGATCACGAATAGGGAACATAATCCGCTCGCGAAAACGATCGTAGGTTTTGTCTTCGTCTTTGTTCTCGATCACCATTCCCGATTCAATGAGCAGGTCCCGTTCGAAATTACTGTTGGCCAGTGTGTCATACAGATTGTTCCAGCCAGGCGGCGAATACCCCAGGGCGAAATCCCGGGCAATTTCCCCGGAAAGGCCGCGATTCTTCAGATAACCAACGGCTCTTTCCTTTGATGGGTGCGCTCGCAGTTGTTCACAATAATAAGCCGAGGCCTGACCAAGAATCTCAAAAATGGTCTTGCGCCGCCTGGAGGTCTCTGTCGAAGCCTGATGGTCACTCTTCGGCACTTCGAGCCCAACCCGCTCAGCCAGCATTTCTACCGCCGCTATGAACTCCATCCGCTCAAACTCCATGAGAAATTTGAGCGCACTCCCTGATACCTGGCAGCCAAAACAATAATAGAACTGCTTTTCCTGACTAACAGAAAAAGAAGGTGTTTTTTCGGTGTGAAACGGGCACAGGCCAGAATAATTCTGGCCCGTCTTCTTCAGGGCCACGCGAGGTTCTATGATTTCCACGATGTCGACTCGCGACAACACTTCCTCAATGAATTCTGGCGGGATCACAATGGCACCGAAAATGTGGCTAATAAAAAAGAATGTCACTCAAGCATGTTGAGTGCAAGTGATTGATCAAGGATCTGACAGGACGGGGTATAGCTAGCTAAGCTGGGCCTTTACGAGGGCTCCTATTTCGCCCATATCAGCACGACCCTGGACCCTGGCTTTCAACAGACCCATGACTTTCCCCATATCCTTGATGGAGGTGGCGCCTGCTTCGGAAATTGTATCTTCGATTACCGCAGTTACTTCCTGCGACGAGAGTGGTTGTGGCATGAATTCCCTGAGCAGGTCCAGCTCAAAGCTTTCCTGGGCTACCAGGTCGTCCCTTCCGGCTGCCTCAAATTGAGTCAGTGAATCTTTCCTTTGCTTTGTCATCTTATCGAGAATAGCCAGAACGCGTGAATCATCTAATTCAATTCGCTCATCGACCTCGATTTTCTTGAACTCTGACATGATCAGACGTAATACACCAAGGCGCTGCTTGTCTCGAGCCCGCATCGCGGTCTTAACTTCAGCTTCAATCTGTAGCTTAATATCCGAACTCATGGTAATCCCGCTAATGAGAACTCAGGATGGTTTGATGGGGCGCTAGTAGAGGCGCTCCATTCTGCGAGACTCTCGTTGTACCTTTTTGGCATGTCTTTTAACGGCAGCGGCAGCTTTACGTTTCCGAACTGATGTTGGCTTCTCGTAATATTCACGACGGCGCACTTCGGCAAGAATTCCAGCTTTCTCACAGGATCGCTTGAATCGTCGCAGAGCAACATCAAAGGGTTCGTTCTCTTTCACTTTTACGTAAGGCATTAATGGGTCCGTCTCGAAAGGGCGTGCATTCTAACGACAAATTTGAAAAATTGCAAAGCAAAAGCCCATCGCCAAGCATCCTGTGGAAGGGTTAAATAGGAGGATTAATCCTCTAAAAATCAGTAAGATACGCGACTCCCGACTGATCTGATAGATATGCGAATTCTAGGCATCGAGACATCCTGTGACGAAACCGGCGTCGCCATTTATGACGAGCACCAGGGATTGATTGCAGACCTCCTGTACAGCCAGGTTGACCTGCATAGGGAATATGGCGGTGTTGTACCAGAACTGGCGTCAAGGGATCATATTCGCAAGACATTGCCAATGATCGAGCAGGCGCTTCTCGATGCCGACAGCAAGCCAGATGACATCGAAGGTATTGCCTATACCGCCGGTCCAGGGCTTGTCGGTGCCCTGCTGGTCGGGGCAAGCATTGCCAAATCACTCGCCCTCGCCTGGAATATCCCCTCCCTTGGTATTCACCACATGGAGGGCCACCTCCTTGCCGCAAGGCTCACCGGGAACCCTCCGGACTATCCTTTTGTAGCCCTGCTCGTATCAGGGGGTCACACTCAACTGCTAGCCTGTGAAAAACAGGGGCAATACGAAATGTTGGGTGAATCCCAGGATGACGCGGCAGGAGAAGCCTTCGATAAGGTCGCTAAGATGCTCGGCCTTGGTTATCCCGGCGGCCCTGAAATTGCCAGCCAGGCGCTGAAGGGGAACAGGGGCAGATTTCGATTCCCAAGACCCATGACTAATCGTCCCGGTCTTGATTTTAGTTTCAGCGGACTGAAGACCTTTACACTGAATACCCTGGCTGACCTGGACAAGGTCACAGACCAGGATAAGGCAGATGTTGCACAGGCATTTCAGGATGCCGTTGTCGACACCTTCCGCATAAAGTGTGAAAGAGCCCTTGAGCATACGGGTCTTTCGAACCTGGTCATCGCCGGTGGCGTCAGCGCAAACCTGGAACTCAGAAACACTCTGGATGCAATGGGAAGAGCGAGAGGCTGTAACATCTTCTACCCGGAACCAGGCCTCTGTACTGACAATGGTGCCATGATTGCCTATGCTGGATTTGAGCGACTTCGGCAAGGTCAAAAGGAAAACCTCGCCATCGATGTAAGACCACGATGGCCAATGACCAGCCTGGCGGTAAACTGATCACCATGGATATAGTGTATATAGAGCAACTTGAGATAGAGACGATCATTGGTATCAATGATTGGGAACGCAAGGTTCGCCAAAAAGTCTGTATTGATCTCGAAATGGCTTTTGACATCCGCAAGGCGGGTATTACCGACAATATCGAAGACACGCTCAACTACAAGCTGGTGGCGAAGCGAATCATTCAGTTTGTGGAGAGCAGTCAGTTCATGCTGATTGAAGCGCTGGCGGAAAACATCGCATCAATCGTACGCGAAGAATTCCAGGTACCCTGGTTGAAGCTGACACTGGGAAAGCCAGGTGCCGTCAACGGCTCCAGGGATGTGGGCGTTATTATTGAACGGGGCCATGTCAACTAGCAGCCGGCATCAGGTTTTCCTCAGCATCGGAAGCAACATAGATGCTGAAGCCAATATCAGGTCAGTTTTGATACGGCTCAGAGACATAGACAGAGAAATGACCAGTTCCCGGGTCTACCGGAGCGAAGCCATGGGGTTCAACGGTCCCCCTTTTCTGAATCTTGTTACGGGAATCCGAACGGGCAAGAGCCTGCAGGATTTATCGTCACACTTGAAGGCGATTGAAAGGGAGCACGGGCGTGCTGAAGGTCTGCAAAAAAATTCATCCAGGACGCTCGATATTGACATATTGCTTTATGACGACCTCGCCGGCCAGCATAGTGGTATTGAGCTGCCGAGACCAGAAATCAGGCTTAACGCCTACGTCCTGCGTCCATTCGCGGAACTAAAACCACTGCTGAAGCTCCCGGGCACCGGGGATACCCTTGAAGCCATGTGGCAATCATTTGACCAGTCATCTCAACCGCTGATCGAGGTATCCGTAGAATAAGTAGCCCCAGCCAGGTTAGTTATTCGTCTCCACCAATATCAGCTGCTGATCCAGTCATTGACAGTTTCAAAAAGGATGGCTCAAAAGTAAATGGTGCTTGCCCGCTGTTTGCTAGTTCTTCCTTATCTTTCCCATCCTCTTCGGCCTTTTCTGCCAGACCATTTACAGTTGATTTCAGGTCAAGGTCTACACGGTACAGGCTAAAAGTTTCCTTTTGGCCGTAATATCCATCGTGACTGAGAGATACGATAAAGTAGATATTGCCATCATCGTCATAGGCAAAGCTCTGATCCTCCGGCAACAAAATACCCTGCGGATTTTCGTCGTAGTTCTTGAGGTTCTGGAACGCCACCTCATCGACTTCCGCTACTTCCTCCTCATCATCCTGCTGGGATGCAGCAGTAGATCTTGAACTTGAGGATGCAGCGGTTTCACCAGCACTTGCTTCCGCGCTGGAAGCGCCACTCAGGTTTTCACTAAACGCTGCGATATCAAATAGGGCAATAGGTGAATCGAAATCCAAGGTCAAATTCGAAGAAGTTTCAGCTGAGCTAACAGTTGCCACGGCAAGATCATCCATCGTGTTCTCAGGAATCGTGGTCAGAATAATGGAACCGCCGATATCATCCGAGTAGAACTGTCCTTCATCCAGCCCGTAGAAAATTCCCGCATCAGCTCGCTGTACCAGGTTTTGCCCCACAACCGCGCTGCCAACATCAGCCACCGGCGCCAGGAAGACGATAGCACCACCACTACTATTAATGTCTTGCTTCTCACCACCATCAGCTACTGAGATCGGATCATTCACTCGAGAAAAAGTTGGCGCAGCCTCCCCGGTTTCAAGTTCCGACTGAGTAATCACCAGTGTCACATCATTTGCCGCGTCAACAGTCGCTATTCCAATGCCGTCATGAGCGGACAGAATTGCCGCTCCACCCGCACTGATGACCGTATCTTTCGATTGGCTGACCGTTCCCGACACACTGATGGCAGTCACATCGCCACTGCCAGTGACGCCAGTCATAGTTAAATCGCCAGCTTCAGCAGTGACTGACACGTTAGCTGCAGCACTGATGCTATTTCCACCACCAGTGCCCAACGTCACGTTACCCTCGGCAATTAACTGTGTGTCGCTTCCTGAGGTGATCTCACCCACCGAGTCTATTGCGGCGCTACTCACCAGGGTAACTGCACCGCTGCTTGCAGTTGTATTACCACCAAGTAACATGCCCTGCGCTGCGGCAATTGTTATTTCGCTATCCGCTGAAATATCCTGGACGGAAACTTCTTTGCCAGTACTCTGTAGTGACATACCACCCGCAGCCGTCATAGGCTGATCAGCGACAATGGACCCGCTGGTACTGATGTTTACATCTCCCTCGGAGTCATCTACAAGGCCCGAAATGTGCACATCCCCTAGGGCATCTATTTGGACGGTATTCCCTGCAACAAAAATGTCATCCAGTTCAACATTCTGACCATCAATTACAGTAAAGCTGTTAATTCGCGAACTACTATCAAGTTTCCCTACAGCTATATCGCCGGCCCCTGCCTTTATCTGAAGACTTGCTGTGGTTGCACTATCTTCTGCCCTGATCAAACCGGAATCAATACCATCAGAAACCATGGTCACATTATTACCGCTTGAATCGCCGTTACTGGTCGTATCAATCAAAACTTCACCACTAAGATGAACGACGCCGGAACCAGCCTCAGGGAACCCAACTTCATTGACTCCACTGATGGAAATCGAGCCACCGTCGATTCCTCCTTCAGTCACGAGTGATACCGTGCCGCCGTCTATACCAATGTGTGTGTTCGGTGAGTTAATCTCGATGACGCCGCTCGGGTTGGTCGGGTTCTCATCAATCAGGCGCGGGGTGATATTTGAACGGATCTCTACCGAACTGCTCTCATTGACCGAAGTAATGAGCGAAAGACTGCCAACTTCATTGATGCTACCTTCATCAAACCTGATATTCTGAGCACGCAGCTCTGCTCGCTGATCTACCTGAAATGATGCTCCTGATGCTATGGATAGGGTGCCAGTAGGTGCGTCTATTTCGACATCCCCAGCAAGGACACTGGTCAAAGAAGTACTGCCCGCCAGTGTGATATCTATATCGGTCGAGGTAAGATCGAGGCTGCCAAATCTATTATTAGCTCCGTCCAGAAAAATACTTTGCGGTTGCCCTGATACGACGAACTTGGCGTTACCAACAACATTCAGCACAGCATTTTCATCGTCAGCGATACTGTTAGCTGAGAATAATTCAAGATTCTGGGCTATTTCCAGGCTAGATAGTATAGTTCCACTGGATTCGATGACACTTGCATTCAGTGCGTTGAGCGAAAGGCGTCCGAAATTAACCAGATCGGCAGCACCATCGCCGATAACAATATCACCGTCAGCAGACAAATCTGCTAGCAGCAGGACACCTATCGTAGACCTGTTAGTGTTGCCAATGCTGCCCGTTGACGATGACAGCAACAACGAGTCCACATCGATGTTCCCAATTATGATGTCATCTGCTTCAGAGACAAACACATCGCGGCCTACAATCGACAGCTCTCCGAATACGTTATTGGATGCCTGCAGATCTATATTTCCGTCGCTCCTATCTACAGTTAGTGTCGTGGCCAGACCCGCTGAAATCGAAGACTCGGCAATAGACTCAATATTCCCACCTGTGGATGTGATGTTCAGTTTTGATTGGGCGTTAATACCCGCGATGGTCACATCATCTGGCTGAGAGATATCGATCTGATCGCCGGAAAACTGAACGCTGCCGAACTGGGCGGTGTCATTTATGTTGGTACCAAGAATGATACTTCCTTCTGAGCCTGCATCTATAACAGCCAGTCCCGCCACATTCAACTCATCATCGGGACTGTCGGTTACATCTCCTATAATTGTCAGATTAAATGTGCCAACATCAAGCTTGAGTAGCACAGTATCCTGGCTATTGGTGATTTTCGCGTCTGTGCCTGCTACTGAAACTCGATTTAATCGATTATCAACATTATCCAGGGTCACCGACTCTAGTCCCTCACCTGCGACTATTGAAATCTCATCCGATACCTTAATTATTGCACTTCCGGTTACCGCGCCGGACGACGCAAGATCCAGCGATTCAACCTCCACTGTACCTAGTGCCGTGCCGTTATCCCCAAGATTCTCAACAATATTCGCATCCAGCGCCCGCAGTGAAATCGAACCAAAAGCATTATTGTTTTGCGACAGCGTGATGTTGGAATTGCCACTATTGGCGTTCAGAATCACATCACTTTTGATGTCCAAAATGGAAGTACTTACCTGGGAGATGTTCCCCGCGGTCTGAAGGTCAAATGACTCACCCGTAATAAAGCCAAGGGATGAATCGTCAGATTCGACGATCGTGATATTATCCCCAGTAATATTGATGACGCCGAATTCGATTGATTCACCGAGCTGATCGCCAAACGTTACGTCACCGAGCGCCAGGATAGTTAAATCATTATCAACAGTTATCTCTGCATTTAAACCATCCTCGACAATTCCATCTGATACTACATCCAATGATTTTGCCTGGACAAAATCAAGTTGTGTACCGCCAATTTCGTTAACTGTCACATCAGACCCAGTGAGAGACAGGCTGCCAAATCGATTGGTCCCGGTAGTAAGACCAATATCTCCAGCAGTCGTAAGGGTTGCTCGATTGGTCACCGTGACATTCGCGGACAGGTCTTCGGATATGCTCGTACCCGTCGCTGATAAGGTACCGACATTTAGTGTCCCCAGCGTAATCGCACCCGAGGACACTAGTGTCAGTGAATCAGATATGTCGATATCTTTGAGTTCCGTAGCACCAGCATCAATAATTGAGGCTATTGTGCAGGCCTACTTTGATCGAAATTTCAGTTTCTTCTCCCTGAATACCAGCGGAGACTTCTTCCTGACACTCTATTGCGGCCCTGACAGTGTCGTTTGCGCTCGGGAAGCGGCACATGATCTCATCACCGATGGTCTTGATAACAAAACCTTCATTGCCTTCGGTCACGAGCCTCATGATGTCTATGGTCTTGCCAATTATTCTGTTGGCGTTCTCGTCACCAAGGGTTTCATATAACTTCGTGCTCCCGGTTACATCCGCAAACATGACTCCGACTTCTACGTTCTCTTTGGTCATCCCAACGCGCTTCTTTTTACTCCATCAGAAAGTAAAGAATATAGCGAGTCCAGGTATTTTGCTAGTCGTTTTCGGGAATCAGAGGTTTGAGACCTCATCCTGACATGGCGATCCTATCAATAGCGGTGGGTATGGCATTATGCTCAAGAATAATGGACAATTATTTTCTTAGTGAGATGTCAATAGTAAGTATCGAGGAGCAGTCATTGCATCAATACGGTGCTGGTACCCATGTGGGAAAGATTCGTGATAACAACGAAGACAGCTACGTTTGCGATGGTGAAAGAGGTCTGTGGGTAGTAGCAGACGGTATGGGGGGCCTGGGATTCGGAGAAGTTGCCAGCGCAATATCTACCTATACGGTAACCAAAATGATCGCTGAAGGCCATGGCATCAACCAGGCCATAGAGCTTGCTCATTCAGAGATAAAGGCATATGCGGAAAGTGATGGATTGGGAACCAATATGGGTACCACCATCGTGCTGATGCTTTCTCACGGCAGTCTCTACAATATATTCTGGGTAGGTGATTCCAGGGCCTACCTCCTGGATGGGGATGATTTTAGACAAATTACTACTGACCACTCGCTAGTACAGTCTCTCATAGACCAGGGAGAACTCACGCAGGAAGAAGCAATAACGGACCCTCGCAAGAATGCTGTCACCCGCGCACTCGGTGTACAGGAACTTGAGACAGTGCGGGCAGACAGCCTTAGCGAAAAGTGGCAACCGAGACAGAAGATCCTGCTTTGCAGCGACGGTCTGACTGACTGTGTCAGTAATTCCGGCATCCAGGCAATTTTGAGTGAAGAAGGGACAGACCAGGAACTGACCGACCGCCTGATCCAGGCGGCTCTCGAGGGCGGAGGCAAAGATAACGTCACAGTGATCGTGGTCTCATCTCCCTCCAGTGCAACGGTCGGCGATAGTGACACGCACGTGCCTGAAGGCATAAAAGACGACACGGACAGACCTGTGGATGATGTCACCGAGATACCGAATTCGGATGATTGGGAGGATCCTCGCCGAAAGCACGAAAGAGACCAGCACTCCAGTGCTGCTCAACTTGAACTCGTGCTTCCTGAAGCATCGGAACCTGGCCCGCCATTAGCAGGGCTACCAGAACCGATTAGGAAGCAAACAACAGAGGCCAAGAGCACCTTTAGCAATAGAGCCCGAGGTATAGCCGCAATTGCTGCCTGCCTGGTCCTGATGATATTCATCAGCCTCTCAAAAACAGATTCAGGGGAAAGACCCGGCAAACCAGAGGCCTTTTCCCAGCAGGAAGAAGTTTCACAGTATGCGGGGCGCAGTTTTCCCGCTATTGACCTGCCTGAAAATGGTCCGGTCATTCAGGTGGGTGTTTTTACCAGGCTGGAAGGCGCAGAGAAGAAACAGATTGCCCTGAGTCAACTGGGGCTCGAGTCCTATGTGCAAAAAAGATCAACAGAAAACGGATTGCAGTATGCGGTTCTCATGGGGCCTCTGTCTGCAGAGATTCACCAGTCGACCGTTGCAACGCTCACTGCCAACAATCTCAGCTACTTTCATCGACCAACGAGAGGTTCCTGAGTAAAGACAAACGCAAGTCCTGGCAAAATAGTGTGCGCACTGCCGCCTATCCAATACTGGCAACGTCACCTATAATGCGTGGTCCATAATCGTACTGATAGAAAGTCGCAGAAAGAAAGGTTTCCAAAACGATGGAAAGTGAAGAACTCGAAAAAATCAAGGAACTCATCCCATTCAAAGAAATGAACGCGGATGAGTTTAAGGAAATCATTGCGAAAGCCACACTTTCCAGTGTTCCCAAAGGCACGATGATATTCAAGCGGGCTGATCAGGACAATAAAGTCTACTGGCTGATAACTGGCAGCATAGATCTCCTGGACGAAAAGTTTGATGCCAAGAATCGCAAGGCCGGGGAAAAGGCCGTCCAAAGCCCAATTGATGATAATTCACCTCACAGGATGACTGCAGTTTCAACTGAAGAGTCGAGCATCCTCAGTATCGAAAGTGCTGCCCTGGGTTTCTTTGGGCATGGTGGTGCTGAGGCATCAACGGACGATGACCCGGGCGAAGGCATCGATTGGATGTCGACACTGCTCAGTTCACCCTTGTTCGAGTTCATTCCTCCATCCAATATCCAGACACTGTTCGGGAAATTCGAAGAGATTCAACAGAAGAAGGGCGATGTCATTATTAAGCAGGGTGACCAGGGTGACTATTTCTACGTCATCCAGGCGGGCCGGGCAAAGGTTGAAAGGAGCAGCGGTGAAAAAACCGTCGTCCTTGCAGAGTTCGAACCCGGGGACAATTTTGGTCAGGATGCACTGGTGAGCGACATTCCAAGAAATGCCACGGTCACCATGCTCACAAACGGGACCTTGATGCGTCTTTCCGCACCGGACTTTCAAAGCCTCCTCATGAGTCCTGTGATAGAGACCATCTCGCTGGAAGAGGCCAACGAAGCCGTTGAAGAGGGTGATCCAAAAACCTACATACTAGATGTCAGGAGCCCGAAGGAAGTCGAAGCAGATAAGATCCCGGGCAGCCTTAACGTGCCACTGCTCCTGNTCAGGAAAAACCTCCCNAAACTGAAGATCGACAGTGTCTACGTGATGGCCGACGATGGCGGCAAACGAGCGGAGCTTGGTGCCTACATATTGAACGAGAAGGGATATACTGCTTACGTCTTTAAGAGGGAATAGCGCCTAATAAGCGCTACTGGAACCCCGCATGACTGCCGATTGTCTTTTCTGCAAAATTATTAACAAGGAAATTCCTGCAGATATTGTCTACGAAGATGACAGGGTGCTCGCTTTTCGTGACATCAATCCCCAGGCTCCAATCCATACACTACTTATCCCGCACAAGCACATCAGTACCATCAATGATGCAGGCACGGATGACCAGAACCTCCTGGGACACATGATCCTGGTGGCAGCACATATAGCCAAAGATAACGGCGTAGAGGAATCCGGCTATCGGCTGGTGATGAATTGCAACGAACATGGCGGGCAAACCGTGTTCCACATCCATTTGCATATTCTATCCGGCAGGCAACTCACGCATCTTGGTTAACCTGGCACTGGCTCACTGCTCTTGAATCTCGTAGCTATGGGTTAAATCAACGCCTCCTCGACTAAGCATAATAGAAGCAGAGCAATACTTTTCCGCCGACAACTCAACAGCTCTACTGACCTGCTTTTCCTTGAGCCCCGACCCACTAACAACAAAGTGAATGTTTATCCTGGTGAATACACTCGGCACCTCATCGCCTCTCTCTGCCTCAAGGTGAGCAACGCAGCCAATGACCTTCTGCCGCGCCTTCTTCAGGATGGTTACCACATCAAAACTACTGCAGCCGCCGACACCAAGAAGCATGAGTTCCATCGGGCGCATACCTCGATTAAGACCTCCCTGCTCAGCCGGTCCCTCAAGCAGGAGCGAATGACCACTATCCGACTCGGCTTCAAACATCACATCTTCGACCCACCTCACACTTCCCTTCATGTCGCTACCCGGTAATTTCGAGGCTTTATGGTATCGGGTTCATCATTCGGCAGCCACCTTTCCCAGTAGATCCAGGTCTGGCTGCGCAACTGAAAGTGAGCAGCAAGTCGATAACAGTTGTTTTCACCAGTTGCTGGACGTAACCTAACAAACACGGACAATTGAAGAACCAACAATGGTTAGCCTGACATTTTCTTCACCCGGTCTTGCCAACATGGATGATTTCCTTGCTTCTGCGCATAAGCGCAAGTACCCGCGTGGGGCAACGATTATCTACGCCGGTGAGGATAGCGATTCCATCTATTACATTACCAAAGGATCAGTGACTGTACTGATTGAAGACGATAGCGGACATGAGATTATCGTCGCCTACCTCAATGAGGGTGACTTTTTTGGTGAAATGGCTATGTTCGGGGAAGGAACACGAACGGCCTGGGTTAAAGCAAAAGCGGAGTGTGAAGTCGCTGAAGTGAGTTACCAGAAATTTGCTGAACTGAGGCAGAAAGACAGTGGCATGCTCTATGAACTGGCAACCCAACTGGCAGATCGCCTCGATAAGACAACCCAGAAGGTAGGTGATCTGGCATTCCTCGATGTCACCGGCAGGGTTGCCCGCACTTTGCTTGACCTTTGCACCGAACCCGATGCTATAACGCATCCGGATGGTATGCAGATCAAAATAACCCGGCAGGAAATCGGCAGAATCGTTGGCTGTTCCCGCGAGATGGTGGGCCGGGTATTAAAGACGCTGGAAGACCAGGAATTGGTGTCTGTTAAAGGGAAAACAATGGTTGTGTTTGGAACTCGCTAGTTCCTGCCCAGAAGTAGCATATTCTGAATCAGATTTGCGGTACTCGTAAACAGATAGCCTATAAAAACAGCCACTTGCTAAGGAACTAGCCCGCTCGATATCCAAACCTATACAAGCGCTAGGCGAAAATAGATTGTAGCTTTTCTCCCGGGTTATCTTCCCTCATAAAAGCTTCCCCCACCAAAAATCCGTAAACGTTGTTATCTATCATCAGCTCGACGTTTTCCCGTGTATGGATACCGCTTTCCGTCACAACCAGCGTACCGTCAGGTATACCTGCCAATAGATCTATGGTCGTGTGCAGATCCACTTCAAAAGTCCTGAGGTTTCTGTTATTAATTCCCAACAGTCGCGGAGATACCTCGAGCGCCATTTCCAGTTCCACTTCGTCATGCACTTCAACCAGCACATCCATGCCGAGTGAAACTGCCAGGCCGTAAAGCCGTTCCAGACTGCCTGCCTCCAGGATGCCGGCAATCAGCAGGATACAGTCGGCGCCTATCGCACGTGACTCGTAAACCTGGTATGGATCGACTATAAAGTCCTTGCGCAATACCGGTAATGACACCGCCGCCCGTGCCTTCTCAAGGTATTGGTCTGCACCTTGAAAAAAACTGACATCTGTCAGCACAGACAGGCAGGTTGCACCCGCCGATTCATAACTGCGGGCAATTGAGACAGGCTCGAAGTCATGGCGGATCACACCCTTGGAGGGTGATGCCTTCTTGATTTCGGCGATTATCGCAGGCTGAGCCGCCCTTGCCCTGGCCTCGATGGCATCTGCAAACTGCCTGGTGTCGCCATCGCAATCATCCTTCAGCCTGCTAAGGGGTAGCTTTTGCCTGGCAGTCTCGACTTCTCGCCACTTCTGTTCGACAATTTTTTTTAAAATGTCCTCTGCCACTTTTATGCTGGACCCGAGAACTGTGAAGTAAAGTCGACGAATTTTTTCAGCGTCTCTTCAGCCAGACCCGAATCAACCACTTCCCTTGCCCTGATTACACCCGCCTCCATACTTTGAGCGATGCCAGATACATAAATGGCCGCACCAGCATTAAGGGCGACTATGTCGCTCGCGCCTGTGTTGGACCCGCTGAGGGCATCCTTAAGCATGCCAAGGCTTTCATTGCTATCGTTAATCCTGAGGCTATCCAGCGGAACCCTGGAGACGTCATAGTCTTCCGGCGAGACCTCATATTCTGAAATTACTCCGTCCTTCAGTTCGGCTACTCGGGTAGCCGCAGAAACACTAATTTCGTCCAGCCCATCGTCAGAATGTACGACCATCACATGCTGGCTGCCTAACTCTTTGAGCACGCTGGCAACAGGTGCAACAAGAGCGGCATCGTAAACACCGAGCAGTTGTCTCTCTGCACTGGCAGGGTTGGTTAGCGGGCCTAACATATTGAATATGGTGCGTACTATCATTTCCCTGCGCGGGCCAATTGCATGTTTCATCGCCCCATGGTGATTCAGCGCAAACAGAAAGCCCACACCAACTGTTTCTATACAACGCGCAACACCGTCCGGATCCAGATTGATATTGGCACCGGCAGCTTCCAACACATCTGCACTGCCGCTTTTTCCTGAAGCAGCTCGGTTGCCATGCTTGGCCACCCTGGCACCAGCTGCCGCTGCAACAAATGCACTGGCGGTCGAAACATTGAATTTACTTGAACCGCTGCCACCCGTACCACAGGTATCAACGAGGTTTGTTTTACCTACCGTGACCGGTGTTGCCAGGGCTCGCATGACGCTTGCGGCAGCCACTATTTCCTCAATAGTCTCACCCTTGATGCGAAGACCCACAAGAAAGCCGCCAATCTGCGCAGGTGTGGCGCCGCCCGTCATGATAAGTTCCATCACCGCCGTCATGTCCTGACGGGACAAGTCCTCACCTGCTATCACTTTTGCTATGGCGCCTGGCATATCCATCATCTGACTCCTTGCCCTAATTGTTTCGAACAGTTGCTTGCAGAAAATTTGCCAGCAGTTCATAGCCGTACTGGGTGAGGATGGACTCAGGATGAAACTGCACACCCTCGAGTTCCATTGTCTTGTGACGAACACCCATGATCTCATCCACTTCACCGTCCTCGCCTAAAGTCCAGGCGGAGACAAGCAGGTCATCAGGAACACTCCCAAGATCAATCACAAGCGAGTGGTATCGCGTCGCTGTAAAGGGGTTCTCCAATCCACCGAAGACACCCTTGCCATCATGAAAAATATCGGATGTTTTACCGTGCATAACCTGCTTTGCCTTGACCACATCTGCACCGAATACCTGGCCAAGGCTCTGATGCCCCAGGCAGATACCTAGAATAGGAATCTGACCGCCAAACCGCCTGATAACATCCATGGAAATACCAGCCTCGTTTGGAGTACAGGGGCCGGGCGAAATCACAATTCGCTCTGGATTCATGTCCCTGATCTCCTCCAGGCCTATCTCATCATTGCGATAAACCTCAACCTCCTCGCCAAGTTCTGCCAGGTACTGCACGATGTTATAGGTAAATGAGTCATAATTATCGATCATCAGCAGCATTTCAGCGTACCTCCTGCTCTAGCCCGACGACCTGACGGGATTCATCTTTATTGAATTCCCTCGGATTTTCATCTGCATCCAGGCTGAGATCCAGGCCGGATTCCGCCATTGCTGCCGCACGGAATATTGACCTGGCCTTGTTCATCGTTTCCTGCCACTCAAGCGCTGGAACCGAATCTGCAACTACCCCCGCTCCCGCCTGGATGTAGAGCCTAAAATCCTTGATGACCGCTGTGCGAATGGCAATGGCGGTATCCATATTGCCGTTCCAGGATAGATAGCCCACGGCACCACCAAAAATCCCCCGCTTCTCCGGTTCCATTTCGTCAATAATCTCTAGCGCCCTCACCTTCGGCGCCCCACTCAAGGTACCTACAGGCAGTGTTGACCGCAATAAATCGAGGGCAGATTGATGAGCGGGCAATTTGCCTGATACATTCGACGCGATATGCATCACATGGGCATACCGCTCAATTATCATCATCTCTGTTACATTTACGCTACCGGTCTCACAGACTTTCCCCACATCATTCCTGCCCAGGTCAATCAACATCAGATGTTCAGCAATTTCCTTCGGGTCCGCCAGTAACTCCTTCTCGAGCGCAACGTCTTCCTCCATATCACGACCACGTCGGCGGGTACCGGCAAGTGGCCTGACCGTAACCTCACCATGGTCAAGCCGCGCCAGAATCTCAGGAGAAGATGAAACAATATGCTCATCCTTCAAATTCATGTAGTACATATAGGGTGACGGATTGAGCGCCCTCAGTGACCGGTACAGGCTTAAGGGGTCAGCTTCAAAACCGATGGACATCCGCTGTGATAGAACCACCTGCATCACATCGCCTTCAACAATATATTGCTGGATTTTTTCGACGTCTTCCATGAACTGCGCCTCTCCATAACTGGAGACAAAATCCGCTTCATGAACGGCGGGACCTCTTGCAGGTTTGCGAATATCCACCGGTACGTTCTCATTCATCGCTAGAACCATTTCATCCAGCCTGGCCTGGGCATCATCATAGGCACCATCAACCCGCGGGTCAGCATGACTGATGAGGTGGATCTTTCCTTTTACGCTGTCAAATACTATGACATCATTCGATACCATCAAAAGGATATCAGGTGATCCAATCGTGTCCCGGGGCGCGCTTGAAGCAAGGCGTTTTTCAACATAGCGAACCGTGTCGTAACCGAAATAGCCAATCAGCCCACCCGTATAAATGGGCAGGCCTTCCAGGTCCGGGTATTTGAACTGGGACTGGAATTCCTCGATATATTCAAGTGGATCATCACACTGCACCTTCTGTTCTGTTTCACCGGCCAGTTCAATGATCACTTCATTGCCAAACACCTTGAGCACCCGTTCGGATGGCAGGCCGACAATTGAATAACGGGACCACTTTTCACCCCCCTGATTGGCGCTCTCCAGCAGGTAACTGTATGGACCCCTGGCAACCTTGATGTAGCAGGACAGGGGCGTGTCAAGGTCAGCGAAGAGCTCCCTGGTGATAGGAATATGATTAAAACCCTGGTTGGCGAGTTCTGAAAACTGGTCAGGCGTCATTTTGGCACTCCGATACAAAAAGAAATTGGGCTAGAAGCCCGGGGTGAGGTGGTACTAATTCACCCTCGCCAGGATAGGAAAGCCCAGGAAAGGGCTGAGATATCGTACCTATTTGCTCGCGTTAATCGTTTCATTTCTTTTGTACTGTGTAAAAAGAGCCTTCAGCGGTTCTTGTAAAAAGAGCCTTCAGCGGTTCTTGTAAAAAGAGCCTTCAGCGGTTCTTGCAAAAAAAGCCCACCAAGCTTAATCAACTGAATTCGCTTTGACAACTCTATACAGCAGCATCCAACAGTTCACGCCTCATGACAGCAATAGTTGCCGCATAATCATCAGTTCCAAATATGGCCGAACCCGCAACGAACGTATCAACACCTGAGCGGGCAATATCCGCAATATTGTCGGTCTTTACTCCGCCATCAATTTCGAGGCGAATATCCCTGCCGGCACCATCGATTAGCTCTCTTACCTGCCTTATCTTCCTATGGGTCGCCGGGATAAATGATTGACCTGCAAAGCCGGGGTTAATTGACATAATCAGCACCATGTCAATCTTGTCGAGCACATAGTCAAGGTAACTGAGTGAAGTCGTGGGGTTGAACACCAGCCCACATTTCACACCAGCTGATTTGATGAGTTCAAGGGAGCGATCAACATGCTCAGACGCCTCCGGGTGGAAGGTGATATGGGTTGCACCGGCCTCAATGAAATCACTGATAATTCGGTCAACTGGTTTGACCATAAGGTGCACATCAATGGGCGCCGTAATACCATAACCGCGCAATGCTTTACACACCATCGGACCGATTGTCAGGTTCGGCACATAATGATTGTCCATCACATCGAAGTGCACCATATCAGCGCCAGCATCAAGTACAGACTCTACATCTTCACCTAATCGCGCAAAATCAGCCGAAAGTATTGATGGTGCAATTATGTTTTCCATTGTTCTACCTAAAAAAGGTTCCACCTGAAAGGTTGAATGAATAATGTGACCTGCTAATGCAAGTTTACTAAATACTAGTGCCTGGGGATACATATCCCTTTACAAAATTGTTAGCCTCGCTTGGCCGCCAGTTCTTCATACCTTTGTATCGTCCCCACGTCTGACCAGAACCCTTTGTAATGTTCTCCACTAAGCCTGCCTGCGGCAGCACCGGGCAGCAGCAGATCCCGCAGTGGAAAAGGGCCTGATTCACAACCGGAAAACAGGTCGTGTGACAGCACACTGATACCCGTATAAGTCAGGCAGGCGCCGGTCCTCGCCAGCACACCGCCCTCCCTGATCGCGAAGTCACCAGCCGGGTGATGCGCAGGATTATCTACCAGGATCAAATGACCCATTACACCGGCAGGGAGTGAATTCAAACCGCTGAAGTCAAAATCCGTGTAAATGTCGCCATTGACGACAACAAAGTCGTCTTGACCAAGCAGGCCTAAAGCGCTGGCAATACCACCGCCGGTTTCCATTAACCTATCCTCTCTCGAATAGGTGATCTCAGCACCAAATTTGTCCCCAGTGCCCAGCACCCGCTCAATCTCCTTGCCTAAATGAAACAGATTGACAACCACATTTCTGATGCCCGCTGTGACCAGGCGTTCTACATGCCTTTCAATCAGGCTCTTGCCACCCACCTGCAGAATAGGTTTTGGTATTGTATGGGTGAGTGGTTGCAGACGGCGGCCTTCACCAGCAGCAAGGATGATAGCCTTCATCACTCGAACAACCGGGACTTTAGTCTCGGCCCGACAACCTCTGACAACCAGCCCCCAAAGCTGGCAAGGTCTTCGTAACGGGTACAAACTTCTTTCATATAGCCAATCACCAGGGGAATATCGCCCAGATATCCTTCCTTGCCATCGCGCAGATGCAGGCGGGAGAATATCCCTGCACACTTCAAGTGCCGCTGCAGACCCATCAGGTCAAACCAGCGCATGAAAGTCTCTTCATCCACGGGATCAATTCGATGTTGCTCGATCAACCTGGCGCGGAAATACACTACCCAGTGCCTGACCTCATCAGGAGGCAATTTGAAATAGCAGTCACGCAGCAGGGAAACCAGGTCATAGGTTACCGCCCCCTGAACCGCATCCTGGAAATCAATAATACCGGGGTTGTTGTCAGAGGTTACCATCAGGTTTCTGCTGTGATAATCACGGTGCACAAAGACCTGGGGCTGCTCCAGGGCATTTTTGATCATCAAGGCAAATACTGCATCAAGCATCTTCACCTCAGCGCCAGTGCAATCGTGCCCCAGTTCCCTACCGAGGAACCAGTGGGGAAACAGATCCATTTCCTGCCGCAACAGAATGATGTTGTAATCGGGCACTTCGGCTTTGATGGACTGCATGATGCACAGGGCGTCAATTGCATCCCGATACAAGGGTCGAGACCCATCCGCACCAGCCTCATCAGCCGCTTCAATAGCGGGTAGATAGAGGTCAGTGCCGAGATCTGAGAGCATCATGAAACCCAGATCATAGTCCGCAGCAAAGACCACAGGGGCGTTTAGACCAGCATCGTTAAGATTTTCAGCAATTGAGACAAAAGACCGACTGTCTTCTTTATCCGGTGGTGCATCGACAAAGATCAACGGATGAAGACCATCCGGGAGACGATAATAACGCCTAAAACTGGCATCATCGGAGGCCGGAACCAGCGGCCCAGCCCCAGATATCACCATCGATCTGGCCGCTAACTGCGCATGAGCCCACTTATTGAGTTGTTTCTTTCGCAGATCTTGCGTCATTCCGGAAATTTAACTGACCTCCACCACTGAATGTTCTATTATCCTGTATCTGATTCGACGCGAGCACATCTGCTTTTCCGAACGCTATGACCGCAACCGTTAAGACAGTAACTGGAACGGTTTTGGCCCTTTTCCTTGTCTCTATCCTGGCCTACGTACCACTAACTCGCGCACAGAGTGCAGCCGAAGTGGACTGGGTTCCAGCGGCGGACCTCAACGAGGATCAGCGCCAATCTCTCCCCTGGTACTGCGACGGGCTCTACATCCAGCCAGAAGCGTTTAGCGAGGAGACTCGCCCAAACAACAGCCAGCTAAACGAAAATCAGCCAATCCATGTTTCGGCTCGGGATGCCCTTCACGTTGCTGATCATTCAACCACATTCACTGGTGATGTTGAAATCCAGCAGGGGTCGCGACGCATCCATTCAGAATTCGCTTCCATGGATGCGGCAACGGAAATAGCGACCCTGCATGGCCCGGTCGCAATCCGGGAAACAGATCTGCTGCTGCATGGCAGTGAAGCATCGGGAAATCTCTTTGCCGGTACCGGTGTCATCGACGGGGCGACCTTTCTATTGCACCAGAGCCGCATGCAGGGAAGGGCAACCAGGATTTACAAGAAAGCGAATAACGAGCTACTGATCGAGGATGGTGATTTCACCCGCTGCAACCCGGGGAAAAATACCTGGAGCATGCGGGGCAAAAATATCCGCCTGCTGACAGAAGAGGGATATGGTGTTGCCCGGGATGTGACCATCAGAATAAAGAAGGTTCCTGTTGCCTACTTCCCCTATTTTCGCTTCCCCATTAATGATGAAAGACAGTCTGGCTTCCTCATGCCCAGCATTGGCCAGGATAGTGATGGCGGCACTGAACTTGATATCCCCTATTACTTCAACCTTGCTCCACAATACGACGCAACCTACCGGTTTCGCAGCATGTGGAAACGTGGGCTGATTCATGAAGCAGAATATCGCCACCTCACAAAAAATACGAACAACCTTATCGACGGTGCCATCATCCTCAGGGATGACATTTATGACGAAAGGACTGAACTTGACTTGCGATCTGGGGCGGTTACCCCAGGGATCGAAAAGGAGGATCGCTGGCTGATCAACGTTAAACATGACGGTGGCCGCGAAAGTCGCTGGAAATCATCGATCCGGTACAGTGCCGTCTCTGACAATGACTACCTGAGTGACATTGGAGGCAGTGTCGGCTCCGCATCATCCCATCAAACCACTCATGTTAGCAACAGGCATATAAAAAATCGAACCACGCCGGCCCTTGACCGGGTCGGATCGATCTCATATCACAGTAGGAAGTGGCAATCAAAACTTCAGGTCCAGGGCTTTCAGAACCTTGATGATTTTTCCCAGGAACAATATGAGAAGCTGCCAGAACTATCCGCCTCCTATCGCGACCGCTACAAATTTCTAACGCTCAATGCCAAGTTTCGTTACACCCATTTTGATCGTGACACTGATAACCTCAAAGGCTCACGGGCAATCACTGGGCAAAGGGCCGTTGTTGACGCCACTCTGGCAACACCGTTTCGAAGACCCTGGGGCTTCATCATTCCATCAGCAAACCTCATCCACCGGAAGTACAATCTTAGCGACACCCCTTTGGCCGTTCGCGACAGCCCGGCCCTGACCACACCTTCTCTGTCATTAGATTCGGGACTCATTTTTGATCGCTTCTTCAGCTGGGGTGCAAGAGAATTCCAGCAAACCCTTGAACCGCGCCTGTTCTACCTCTACACAGATTTCAACCAACAGGACGATCTGCCAGACTTTGATGCCTCTGTATCGACTCCCAGCTACGCATGGATGTTCCGCAGGAATCGCTTTTCAGGCTATGACCGGATCGCAGATGCGAACCAATTGAGCGTCGGTTTATCAACCAGTCTGCTGTTCGCCGACACAGGTGCAGAGTTCCTGAAAGCGAGTATTGGCCAGATCCGGTACTTTGAGAACCGAAAAGTTATTTTCAACCCTAGGCCCGGAGACGATCTGTCCACCAGTTTTTCTGCACTATTCACGGAGCTAAGACTGACCCTGGGAGCTGACTTGACCATGAACAGTTCCTTCGAGTGGGAACCCAGAAATGGACGTTCAAATAGAGGGAAATTTTCTCTCAAATATCACCCAGATGATCACAAGATTATCAATCTGAGTTACGGCTATGCCAGCTCGGAAGTACAGTCCATTAGCCGCTTTCAGCAGCAGGAGGAATCCGACCTTTCTTTTATCTGGCGTATCGCGGGGAAATGGAGCGCAATTGGTCGATGGAACTTTGGCTGGGATGATGATCAAACCATAGAGTCATTGTTCGGTGTCGAATACAATGACTGCTGCTGGAAGTTTCGAGTGGCGTTTCGACGCTACCTTGAGGACCCAAGGCTCATTACAGTCACTGTTGATGACCCTTCCTCGCCAGCCGGCCAGTCCCAGTCTACAAGACTGGATCACCGGGCTGATTCTGGCATATTCTTGGAATTTCAGTTAAAAGGACTGGCTGAACTTGGCGGTCGATTAGATCGACTGCTGGAAGATTCAATCCCCGGTTATCGGGCTAGAGAAAATCGAATAGGTATGTAATGAAACATCTAGTGTTATTAGTCACCGGCATTATCCTGTTGAGCAGTTCAATTGCCTGTTATCCCGCGCTGATCCTGTTGGATCAAATCGCCGTAATTGTCGATTCTGACGTTATCATGCAGTCAGAAGTCAAGGCACGCACAAAGGCAATTAAAACGCAGATATCGAACTCACCGAACGGGACCCTTCCCGCCGACGATGTGCTGACCGCACAGGTTATTGAACGACTGGTCGTAGAGAGTCTTCAGATCCAAATGGCTGATCGTCGCGGTATAAGGGTCAGCGACGCTGAGCTAAACGAGGCGCTACAGAGTATTTCCGCCCAGAATGGACTCAACCTGACCCAGTTCCGGCAGGCTATTGAACAGGATGGCATCAGTTACCCCGAAATGCGGGATCAGATCCGACGCGAACTGAAGATGAATAGACTTCAGCAAGGTATCATGCGGAACCGAATTCGAATCTCAGAACAACAGATCAAGAATTTTCTCGATACTGAAGTCGGCGGTGTAATTACTGCGGATGAGTATCGCGTGGCACATATACTTCTGCCTAACCCGGCCGATGCCAACGCAAAACAGATAGCAGCAGTTAAACAGCAAGCAGATGCAGTTCGTAAACGACTAGACGAAGGGGCAGATTTCCAGAGCCTGGCAGTTGAAAGATCTGCCGGTAAGAATGCCCTTGAAGGTGGGGATCTTGGATGGCGAAAACCAGGTCAGCTACCAACCATGTTCTCAGATGTAGCCCAGGAAATGGAAATAGGTGAAGTACGCGGCCCTATTAAGAGCGGCAGCGGCTATCACCTGATAAAGCTGATACAAAAACGTGGAGCAAAAGCAGAAGGCAATGTAGAGCAAACGAGGGTGCGTCACGTACTGGTTCGACCCTCCGAAATCAGG
Organism: Gammaproteobacteria bacterium; assembly: GCA_002726655.1. GTDB lineage: Bacteria > Pseudomonadota > Gammaproteobacteria > Pseudomonadales > Azotimanducaceae. The sequence continues at coordinate 22,585 of PBRP01000081.1, read as the reverse complement.
ACAAATGAAGAAGCACGGGAACTTGCAGAAAGTCTGCAGGAAGAAGTCGTAGAGGGACGTGCATTTGACGAAATTGCAAAACTTCATTCTGATGATCCGGGCTCAGCCCTAAGTGGGGGTGACCTTGGTTGGAGCAGGGCGGGAGTATTTGTCCCCAAATTCGAAGAAATGATGAACACTTTAGATCTCAACAAGGTTAGCCCAGTGTTTCGAACCGAACATGGGTATCACTTCCTTGAAGTCACTGGCAGAAGAGTTGAGGATTTCAGCGAGCGGTTCAAGCAGAGGCAGGCCGAGAATTATCTTCGTAACCAGATGTTTGATGAAGAGCTTGAAGCCTGGTTAAGGGAAATTAGGGAAGAGGCCTTTGTCGAGATACGAAGCTAACCAACCCGTCAGGCTCGCTGTCACACCAGGAGAGCCAGCTGGTATTGGACCCGAATTGTGCGTCCAGTCATATAGCAATTTCAGTGGCGAGATCCAGCCGATATATTTTGCAGACCCGGACCTGCTCCGCGAACGAGCCAGATTGTTAGGAGTAGACATCACTTTGAATGACTGGTCCACCACCAAAGAGTTTGTTTCGGACAAACTCAACTATTTCCCCATTCCCCTGCAAACGACTTGCGAGGTGGCGAGACTCGATCCTGCTAACGCGCCCTACGTGATGGCGTGTCTCAGTTCGGCGCTTGCTCTCTGTCAGGCTGGCAGCCTACAGGCAATGGTCACAGGACCTGTGAACAAGGCGGTTATCAACGATGCTGGGATAGTATTCAGCGGCCACACCGAGTGGCTCGCAAAAGAAACCGGGACCCCTGATGTGGTGATGATGTTTGTCAGTGACAGCCTGAAGATCGCCCTCGCCACTACTCACCTGCCATTACGTGCAGTACCCGATGCCATCAATCGACAGAGCCTCAGGCAAGTAATTCAAATCACGATGGCAGAACTGGAAACCAAATTCGGGATTGATCAGCCTCGATTGCTGGTCTGTGGATTAAACCCCCATGCGGGAGAAGGCGGCCACCTGGGTACAGAGGAAACTGAAGTCATTATTCCAGTTCTGGCAGAACTATCGAAAACCGGGCTTCAGATAGAGGGACCCGTCCCCGCAGACACGGCTTTCACCGAACACAGGTTAGCGACTACGGATGCAGTTCTCGTCATGTACCATGACCAGGGGTTGCCTGTGCTAAAACACCAGGGCTTCGGCGAAGCAGTCAACGTCACCTTGGGGTTACCTGTCATTAGAACCTCTGTGGATCACGGCACGGCACTTGACCTTGCAGGTACTGGGAAAGGTGACTGTAAAAGCCTCAAGGGCGCGATCGAATGCGCTGCCCGATTAGCCCGAACATTTCAGAAGGAGAATGAAATGTCGGTGCCGGAAGCGAGCTAGCATAAATTGGCTATACGTTCTCGGAAACGTTTCGGCCAGAACTTCCTGACGGATGCAAACATCATCCAGCAGATAGTCTCTGCCATCAATCCTGCGCCAACAGATCACATTCTCGAAATTGGCCCCGGACGGGGCGCAATCACTAACCTGCTGGTTGGATCATGTCACCTTGACCTGGTTGAAATTGACAGGGATCTAGTTGAGCGGCTTGAAACCTTATACCCAGGGGTCACAATCTATTCCGAAGATATCCTGAAATTTGACTTTAGCAGACTGCGCTCGCCCGCGCCGATCAGGATCGTTGGGAACCTCCCATACAATATTTCAACCCCGTTGCTCTTCAAACTGTTCAGCCATAGTGAACGTATTGAAGACCTGACATTCATGTTGCAGCTGGAGGTCGTCGACAGGATCACCGCCCAGCCATCAAGCAAGAACTACGGCCGCCTCTCAATCATGAGCCAGTACCACTGCGATGCAGAAAAATTGTTCCAGATCCCATCAAGTGCTTTCACCCCGAGACCAAAAGTAGAGTCAGCTTTGATCAGGCTGACACCAAGACGAAACCCCACCCTGGTCGCAAACGATCTCGAACTCCTGGGTCAAATACTCGTTGCTGCTTTCAGTAAGAGGCGGAAAACCGTACGCAACGCTTTGGCATCTCATCTTTCCGGTGAAGATTTACAGCGTCTCAACATTGATACGGGCCTCCGGCCGGAAAACCTCAGCCCGGATGACTATGTACGCTGTGCCAATTACCTGAGCAACAAATGAGAACCTACGTTTTTGGAGATATTCAGGGCTGTTTTGATGAGCTTGAGCGGCTGCTTGATATGGTCAACTACGACGCTTCTGCTGATCGCCTCTGGTTTGTCGGCGATCTGATCAATCGCGGTCCAAAGAACCTTGAATCCCTTGATTTCATAATGTCGCAGAAGCAGGTAACGGTGGTTCTCGGGAACCACGATCTGCATTTTTTGGCTCTCGCGTCAGGTCACCGTGCCCCTCACCCGAGCGATACCGTCACAGACCTGCTGGCAAGTCCGAGGCTGCCAGAAATCGTTGACTGGATTCGTAGCCAACCCCTGATACACGCCGATCAGGAATCAGGAACTGTCATGGTACATGCGGGTATCCCGCCCATGTGGAACCTTGATACCTGCCTTGCGCGAGCGAGGGAAGTTGAAACCGCTCTGCAGAGTGAAGACTACACTGCCTTTCTGAAGGGGATGTATGGCAATGAGCCAGAGGAGTGGCGAGACAATCTTGCCGGCCAGGACCGGCTTCGCATAATAACCAACTACTTCACCAGGATGCGCTATGTCACCCTGAATGGGAAACTCGAACTCACCCATAAAGGCAGTGAGGTGCCCGCAGGGTTTTCTCCCTGGTTCGATCTAATGCGACCCACCCAGGCATTTCAGCGCATTCTGTTTGGCCATTGGGCTGCTTTAGAAGGCCTTACCAACAATGAATCCGCCATTGCCCTGGATACAGGCTGTGTCTGGGGTAGAAATCTCACAGCCTTTTGCATCGAGGACAACCAGTTTTTTTCAACACCTGCAAATCAAATCCCGTCAGATAGTTCTCATTAGACAGTTCTGGAGCTGGCTGCCAGCCCTGAAAACAAGATATCCATAATTGCCCGCTCGACCTCTGCAGTGTCAACTCGTTTACTAAGTTTTCCCGCAAGGTTGAGCGACACCACGCCATGAACTGCAGACCAGATCACGTGCGTTTGAATTTCCGCAGCAGGGTCATCCAGGAAAATTCCCTCACTAATGAGTTCCGCGACGCTCGTGTGCAATGGCTTCATCGAAGCGTTCTCGGCTTCCTGGAGTTGCGGATAATCAACCGGGTCCGGCTGGGATAGCTCAAACATTAGCCGGTATTGATCTGGGTTTTCAGTTGCATAGTGGAAGTAGGCCAAACCAAGTTGCACCAGTCTTTCCAATGTATTGTCCCTGGAAAAGTATGCGATCTGTTGTGATTCAGCGAAGGATTGATACGCGGCCGTCCTGACCATCGCATAAATCTCATCCTTATCGCCAAAATATCGGTATGCCTTCATTGGGCTGCAACCAAGTTCCTTTGCGATTGCCCGCATGGTGACGCCTGCGTAGCCAGTATCTACAAATAGACTCGTAGCAGTCGAGACAAGTTGCTGTTTGAATTCTGTGATCTGCTCCTGCGTCAGCTTTAGTCTTGCCATTGTTCACCTGCGATCAGGCTGTTGCGACCTGACACCTCTTCATCCGGGGCAATATCGTCTAAGGGACGACCCGCTGTTTCAGGGAAAAACAGATACAGTATTACCGGCACCACAAACCCAATTCCACACAGAATCATAATCGCATGCCAGATAGAACCGACGACTGTGTAAAGCCCGGACACGGCTGCCAGACCAATGGCACCGCTAAGGGTTGCAACAAGTCCGCGGATACCAGTGGCTGTCGATCTCGCTCGTGTAGGGAATAATTCACTGCCGTATGATGCGATGGTCACGTCTGTTCCCATCAGGAAGAAAAGGAAAATAATCCACAAAAAGGGAACAAACATACCAACGGACCCATAGAAAACGCAGGCAATAATCAGAAACCCGACAGAGAAACCTGAAGATACCGGTCGTCGCCCAAGCCGGTCACTCAACCACCCGGCAAGGGGGTTGCCTACAATGCCAAACGCACCTCCCAGCGCCATAAGGATGGCCACACTGGCTGGGCTCCAGGCATGTACATCCTGCAAGTACTTGGGCGCAAAGAAGCTGGCGCTACTTGCACCGATGGTGAAAAAGAATACGACACTGCAGATGGCAAGTAACTTACCAGATGAATGATTAATCAAATACACTACCGGTATCCAGACTGATTCTTCCTTTCGCCCATGATTTTGGGACAATTGAGTCGATTCGTACAACAAGGTTTCAGGCATTGAGCGCCGCCAATAGGCCATCAGGACCAGGGGAACCAACCCAACAAGATACAGGCTTCGCCAACCATAAGGCAGGATGTCCACTATGGAGAACAACAGTGATGCCAAACCTGCCCCACACGCCTGTATGGCAGCTAGAGCACCGATACCCCACCCTCGCTTCTCAGGTGGAAATTCCTCTGCAATCACAACAATGGCAATCAGAACTTCTGCCGTGGCAAATGCCCTGGCAAAAAACTGCAGTACGACAAAGGCTTCAACACTGGGGGCGAATGCCGTTGCTCCCGTAAAGAGTGTGTGGGCAAGAACCGTGAACAAGAGCATTGGTTTTCGCCCAAATCGATCAGCTGCCAATGTGATCAATACAGAAAACAGCGATCCTGACCTGATAATGGATCCAAGAAACCCCAGATCTCCTTCTGCTATCGCCAATTCAGCCTGGATATGGGCCAGATTCAAAGAAAGGAGGTGCAGGTCATACATTTCAAAAAAGGAAACGCCTGCTACCAACCCCAGCATGCGCCATTGTCGATCAGTTAGATCTGGTGCGCGACCAAGAAACCTTGCGTACCGGTACCAGCCAGGAACCTTACCTACTAGCTCAGTATCGCCTTCAGGCATCCTGTAGGATTTCCTTGGCAGTGTTGAAACCTGAAGCCATTGCGCCTTCGAATCCAGGCCCGGGGAAGGTCCAGGCTCCGGCCAGGTATAAACCCGACACACTCGTTCGCGGTGCCGGTCGGTGAATCGTATGACTGCCTTTTTCGGAGGCATAGCCATAGATTGAACCCTGTGGGTTGGACGTATATCGAGCCATGGTATGCGGCGTACCAACCTCACAGACTTCTATCCTGTCCCTCACGTCCGGGATGGCATCGGCAAGACGGTCAATAAGAAACTCCTGAAGTTCGCTTTTTCGCTCCCTGTAGATTTTCTTGTCCAGGTCCATCCAGAGCGCGCCGTTGCTCATCTGGGTCACATGTAAAATGGAGCGCCCCTTGGGATGATGGCCCGGGTCAGCCAGATTGTGGTTGCCCAGCAGGCAATCTGTATTCCTGAAGTCACCCTTCTTGATCGCTTCCCACTGGGCGTCATAGTCATATCCGGTTTCACAGAACCGTCCCCTGTCGGCAAGACCCAACTTACTCGCATCACCCCGGATACCGATGTAGGCCTGGCTGATCGAAACTGCAACCGGGAGCGTCTTATCAAGCGCACGCTCAGCTTCACCCAACTCCTTTTTATCGAGCAGCTTGTTGAAGGTCAACGGGACAGATGCATTGCTGATGACCTGGGACGCGAGATAGGTCATCCCCTTTTTAGTCTCAACACCCGTAATAGCGCCATTACTATTGGTCAGGATGCTTTCGACTTCGTTTCTGCGACGTACCTTGCCGCCATTCTCTTCGATAATTTCTACAAACGCGTCGGACAGTGACTGACCACCGCCTTTGAAATAGAAGCAACCGCCCAGGTGATAGGAGCACCACAATTGCGCAAATAGGAAGGCTGATAAGCGGGATGGAATAGAACCAAGATATCCCCACAGGGTGCAGATAATGGCTTCGACCCTTTCATCCCGTATATTGTGTTGATCGACGAGTTCAGCGAGGCTCAAATCAAGTGCGGCAATCGCTTCGGGAGACAATTCTGCTCCACCTGCCTCTATACGACGGAATGTCTCAAACAGGTCCGTAACCCCTTTAGCTTCATGAGGATAGGTGGCTATGAGCTTTTCCTGATAGTCATCTGCTGCTGCAGGAACCTCGAAATCGTGATCCGGGCCAATAGTGCGGTAGGCTATGTCGAACTCCCTGAGTTCCAGCTTGTCCAGCACGCCCAGTTCCTTAAATCGTTTGTAGCTGTTGCGATCCGGTTTCAAGTTTCCGGTCTGATGCAGGGCAACATCGAAGTCATACAGGATCCTGGTTCCGCGAACACGGCGAGGAAAGTGATGAGCGTACCCACCCGCAAACACATGCTTCTCCAGTACCAGTACTTTCTTTCCTGATTTGGCGAGTTGTGCTGCCGCGGAAAGTCCGCCCAACCCGGATCCGACGACGATGACGTCCCAGTTCTTATCGATACTCGGCATTTATAGCTCCTCTCTGGCAATCGTTAGTGGTGTGATTTTGCTGGCTTCACGCGTATTTGTTTATATATTATACGGTGTATATTATTAAAACAACTATCATCAACCTATTTAGCAATTACTATATATATCATATTGTTGCAAATAGCTGATTATAGTATTCAGTATACGATGTATTTTATTGAAGTTAGAAAAGAAATTTGAGGCTATTCTTCGCCTGTATCGTCAGCCTTGAACCTGGCCTGGATCGCCCGGATCTGCCGCAATATGTCGCTGCTAATCTTCTCTGGCTGATGCTTTTGCAGTAGCGCTGCAATATCCCTCTCAATTCGATCAAACAAAGGTTCGTCGGCCAGTGTGCCGGATGCCACCGGGAATTTGGCACCATAGTAGCGGGCGTTCCAAAACTCTTCTCGACAATGGCTGGCAGTATGCGTGTGCGCAAGGTAGTTACCCCTGGCTCCCATTTCACGGGTAAGGTCTCGTGCCAGCATCTCATCATCAACGCGGATACCCCTGAACAATTGACGAATCAATCCCACCTGTTCATCACAGAAAGCCAGTGCATGCAGGGAATAGGTCAGGCCCTCATCCAGCAGACCCAAATAATCACACGTGGCTGGCCTTGCGTAGAAAGACTGCATCATGTTGCATGAAATCTCCCAGACCGCATCCTCATCAAAACGCCTGGCGGAAGAGCCGCCCGCTATACCTGTGGCCGAGGGTAAATCCAGTGATCGCATTATCTGGCAAATAGCCAGATCACCCAGATGTGCCTGTGAGACACCACCTACACCACCGGTCGCCGCTTCCATAAAGGAAACATCGGAGCCCAACATACAAAATGAGCCGGGCCTTACCAGGTGGCTTAAGACCAATCCTGCCAGATCGGTTGCCAATGCATGCACCAGGCATCCGGCAATAGTGATCGGCGCTGATGCACCACCGATAGTTACCGTCCCTAAAATCAGCGGAATGCCATATTCCGTGGCTCGAATAATCTGATCAATGTGCGTAGCAGCGTAGTAGAGTGGCAGTGGCGTGACAACGTGAGAGAAAAAGGGCTTTTCGATCAGCGCATCACGTCCACCACGAATGGTTTCGGCTATCTCGATGACCACACCGAGGCTTTCGGCGTATTCGCACAGGAATTCCAGCGGCTTGGAGGTATGCTCGGCGAGGACGACAAACTCTTCTATCTCTCCATGAATATTTGACTGCTCAACGATCTTACAGGTGACGCTGGTGCCATCAATATTCGGTAAGGCATCTACGAGTTGGGTAATTTTAACCAGGTCTTCCCGGTTGCTGGTGCGCGGTTCACCCGTCTGCTCATCGTAGACTTTGATGGCGGTCATACCAGCCAGGAACCAGGTATGATTCCGGTCCAGAGTTATGTACTCGGTGCCAGGTCTGTTCCAGAGGCGGGCGGAACGCGCTGTCGACTGAATTGCGTCACGAACCAGCTCGCTGGGGAAGCGAATCACTCCCTCCGGACTAACCTGACATCCACCTGCGGAGAAGATTTCCATTGTCTCGGCTAAAGGTTCAAAACCGACACCGGTATCACGCAGGAGTTCCAATGCCGCATCCACGATCTGATGGACACCAGACTCGCCAAGGGGCTGATAGGGTGGCAGCATGTCGTCCACCAGGCCTATGTCCTGTTTCTCGCCACTCTGATGTGTACTTCTTGTTCTTTTTCTTCGCATAGTTCTGCCTGGATATAGTTCTGCCTGGATATAGTTCTGCCTGGATATAGTTCTACATGGATATAGTTCTGCCTGGCTACAGTTCTGTCCGAATATGAATCCGTCTAAAAAGTTCTGCCCTCGACCAACGATGGGTCTGCGGCACGAACAGCACCGCCCTAGTCTAACTCGGAACCATCTTCCCACCGACGTGGCGGATTTGTTTTAGGGTCTCCCCAGCCCTGTTTCCAGCCTGTATCGGCATCATTACATGACTGTATGCTTTTCTTATCAGCCTGCTGTTGGCACCACCTGCGTTGGTCGTTTGTGAGTGTATTCCACTTCACCTTGTACCATTGAATGCTGTGCCCGCCATAGGGGCCTTCATCCGTCAAATTACTCACCTCCGCCTCAATATCCACTTCGGGAGCGCAGGCTGATATGCCAGATAGCGCGGCCATAGCTCCAAGAATAATGAGAAGACGGCACACCTTAAAGAGGTACTCTCACTGGTTTCTCGTCCCCATGGTTCGAATCAGGTCCCGTTTCTACCTGCAATTGCTGCCGTGATAAAAGTGATGCTCGCCATGCAACCAACCCGGCCAACGCCATACCGATATATATACAATAGAGAAGCGCATAAAGCTCTATCCCCTTGATGATATAGACGCCTGTCGCAATGATGTCTACCAGCAACCAGATATACCAATTCTCGATGAGTTTGCGTGCGGTCATCCACATGGCTGCAAAACTCAGTATGGTGATCGTGCTGTCAGCGTAAGCCATATCGGTATCGGTGAACTGTTGCATGAATTCAGCCAGCAGAGGAACACAGATAGCGACGGTGACGAAAAGTACCGCACCTGTTAAGCGGTCTGTACGTGCCACTGGCAATTCAAGTGACGCGTCCTGGGGATCAGACCTGCTCCAATAATACCACCCATACGCGTTCATACCGGCGTAATAGATATGCAACACGAATTCCGAATAAAGTTTCGTCTGCATAAACACGGCAAGGGAAACCAGTGAGTAAACCAGACCAATGGGCCAGGTCCAGATATTCTGCTTTATCAGCAGCCAGACGCAGAGTAAGCCGGACACGAGGCCAGCCCATTCGAATAAATTGATGGCCGCCAGTTGCTCGTACAGGGCATAGAACATACAAGATATTGATCGCAGTAGAAGACGATAGACTGCCTTGTTAGTTCGTGTATTACAATAGATTCAGGGTCAGGTCTTTCACCAAAAATACATACTTCGTTTTTTGCTTTCGCCCAATCTGTGCTATTAATATCCAATGACACAAGATCAGCACATGAGCACCTACCTGGTGGGAGGCGCAGTCCGTGACGAATTACTCGGCCTTCCTGTCACGGAACGCGATTGGGTTGTCGTCGGCAGCAATGTCACTGAGATGAAAACCAGGGGATTCAGGCAGGTTGGAAAGGATTTCCCTGTTTTTCTGCACCCGGATACCAATGAAGAATATGCTCTGGCCCGCACCGAACGAAAAGTTGAACCAGGACACACAGGCTTTAGCACTGATGCGAGTAGTAAAATCACCCTGGAAGAAGACCTCGGACGCCGAGATCTAACGATTAATGCGATTGCCCGTGATGGTGAGGGTAATCTGATTGACCCCTTCCACGGGTGTAAAGACATTGAGACCCGCACGATCCGCCATGTCTCAGACGCCTTTGAAGAGGACCCGCTCAGGGTGCTGCGAGTCGCGCGGTTTGCTGCGAGATTTTCCTCGCTTGGATTCAGGGTAGCGAGTGAAACTCTAAATTTGTGCCAGGCAATGGTAAATCGCGGCGATCTGTCACAGTTGGCTTCTGAACGCATATTTCAGGAAACAGACAAGTCTCTGGCATTCGATCATCCGGAAATCTTCTTCAGGTTTCTTGCCGATGTATCTGCCGGGGAGCAGTTGTGGCCAGAGTTAGATAGTGCGGCAATTGATCTGCTCGCTAAGACCACAAGAGGAACATCCAGACTCCAGCGCTTTGCAATCCTGTTCAGCCAAAGCGCCACCGATAAGATCAAGTTTCGCTGCGAGCATCTCAAAACGCCACGTCGATATGAGACCCTGGCAGTCAGCTGTTGCCGTTATCTGCCTACCTGGGAACGCATTTCAGGCCTGGATGCTGAAGAAATCGTTGGTTTCCTTTACGAGCTGGATGCTATTCGAAAACCAGACCAGTTCAAGGAGTTTAGCGATACCTGTGGGCATCTTGCCCGCGCCCGGACATCGGACCGTAACCAAGAAATACAGTGGGCAAATTACCTGGAAATAATTTCTAATATCACTTCTACTAGCGTAGATGGTAGTCTTAGAGGTCCAGCGATTGGCAAGGCAATAAGAAAACTCCAGATAGGAGCAATCGAGTCACATCATGAAAACTAAAGTTGTTCTCGTGACAGGCGCAGCAAAAAGGATTGGAGCTCAAATTTCCAAGGCCTTTCACCAGGCAGGATACAATATCATCCTGCACTATAACCAGTCTACTGACGAGGCTGAAGAACTTCAGGCTGAGCTGCTCTCCCAACGAGCCGGATCAGTCTCACTACTGCGCCTTGACCTTGTGGAAAGCCAGGATTGGAATGAACTTGATAATCAGTGCCTCAAGAAGTGGGGCCGCCTGGATGTCCTGGTTAACAATGCTTCGAGTTTCTATCCAACCATTGTTGGTGATGTTACGGACTCGCAATGGGACGACCTGATCGGTTCTAACCTCAAGGGTCCATACTTTTTAAGTCAGGCACTGGCACCCTGCCTCAGAGAATTCGCGGGCAATATCATCAATATCTGTGACATTCATGGTGACAGGCCGCTCAAAAACTACAGTGTGTATAGCATTGCCAAGGCTGGCCTTGCCATGATGACTCGAAGTCTGGCCAAGGAACTGGCACCGGAAGTCAGGGTCAATGGTATTGCACCGGGCACCATCCTCTGGCCGGAACAACAGGCAGAAGTCAAAGATGAGACGAAGGCGACAATCATCCGGCAGATACCTCTGAAGCGACAGGGCGCGCCGGAAGATGTAGCCAATACCGCCCTATTCCTCGCTAAGGATGCACCCTATATTAACGGTCAGATATTGTCGGTTGATGGTGGCAGGTCGCTTAGTTAGCAACTGGCTGGCAAATCAAGCATCTCCATTTTCTCTGGCTACCGCCCGATAGCCAATGTCAGATCTGTAATACATGCCGTCAAAGGACAGGTCTCTGACCAGCTTGTAAGCTTGTGCCTGCGCTTCTCCAACGGTCTGGCCCAAGGCTGTTACGCCGAGCACCCTGCCACCGCTGGTTTTAATTTCACCATCCTCTAATTTGGTGCCTGCATGGAACACTTTGCCACCTTCAATTTCTCCCAGACCCTGTATGGTGCAGCCTTTGGCATAATCTCCCGGATAGCCACCCGATGCGATGACCACAGTCAGCGCAACCTGATCCTCGAATTCGATGCGCTCCCCCTCGAGGCGGCCCTGGGTAGCCGCAAGACACAACTGCACCAGGTCAGTTTTCATTCTCATCATCACAGGCTGAGTTTCAGGGTCTCCAAAGCGGCAATTAAATTCAATGACTTTGGGATTCCCGTCCTTATCAATCATCAAGCCGGCATATAGGAACCCGATATAGGGGTGTCCGTCCTCTGCCATTCCCGCTATGGTGGGTTTGATGACCCGATCCTCTATCCGCTTGTGTACCTCAGGCGTGACCACTGGAGCAGGTGAATAGGCACCCATGCCTCCCGTGTTCGGCCCCTTATCTCCATCAAAAGCTGCCTTGTGATCCTGGGAAGTGGCGAAGGGTAGAAAATTCTTTCCATCTGCGATCACAATGAAACTTGCTTCCTCACCCTCAAGGAACTCTTCGATCACGACACGAGCACCTGCTTCACCAAAGGCATTGCCGCTTAGCATATCCAGGATAGTGGATTTCGCTTCACTGTGGGTCTGGGCAATCACCACACCCTTACCAGCAGCAAGTCCATCAGCTTTAATGACTATGGGGGTCGACATGCTATTTGCAAACTCGATAGCCAGGTCGGCATTTTCAAAACTGCCATAGAGGGCGGTCGGTATGCCGTGCCTTTTCATGAAGTCCTTTGAAAAACTCTTTGAACCCTCCAAACGGGCTGCTTCTTTACCCGGCCCAAGACAGGTCAGCCCTGCCGCTTGAAATTTGTCTGCTGCACCTACAACGAGGGGAACTTCAGGCCCAATAATGGTCAGCGCTACATCGTTCCGTTGCGCGAATTCAATCTGCGCGTCAAAGTCCACTACATCAATGTCAACATTTTCCATCTTGTCATCAATTGCAGTTCCAGCGTTTCCCGGGGTCACATACACTCGCTCCACTTCGGCAGACTTCGCTGCGCTCCACGCGAGACCATGCTCACGCCCCCCACTCCCTGTCACCAGTATCTTCATCTTCTACCTTTTCTTTTCCCGCTCATGAGTCAATCTAATGACGAAAGTGCCGCATGCCAGTAAACATCATCGCGATATTTGCTTCATTCGCAGCAGCAATGACCTCATCATCTCGGATCGACCCGCCCGGCTGAATGACTGCAGAAATGCCCGCCTCGGCCGCCGCATCAATACTATCCCGAAATGGAAAAAAAGCATCCGATGCCATCACTGAACCGGAAACCTTCAGACCTTCATCTTCAGCTTTTAAACCGGCGATTATGGCGCTATAAACCCTGCTCATTTGACCAGCGCCAACACCAATAGTCTGACCGTTCTTGGCATAAACTATTGCATTTGACTTCACATACTTCGCCACTTTCCATGCAAACAGCAGATCGCGCCTTTCTTCATCTGTTGGCTCACGTTCTGTTACGATTCGCAACGCCACATCATCTAGAACTTCAGCATCCCTGCTCTGTACGAGCAACCCACCGCTGACACGCTTAAAGTCAAAACCTAGTGAAGCGTTATCCTCGGAGGAAGAGCAATCAAGGACTCGCACATTCTTCTTCGCCTTGAAAATCTCCACTGCTGCTGCTTCTATGCCAGGGGCCACAACGACCTCTGAAAATTGAGTTTCAACTATTTCACTGGCAACGGCAGCATCCAGCTTCCGGTTAAAAGCGATGATCCCGCCAAAAGCTGACTTTGTATCGGTCGCGAACGCTAAGCGGTATGCCTGGACCAGGTCATCATTTTCAGCAACCCCACAGGGGTTAGCATGCTTGACAATGACACAAGCCGGCCCGGCGAATGACTTCACACACTCGATCGCAGCGTCAGTATCAGCCACGTTGTTATAGGACAGCTCCTTCCCCTGTAACTGCCTCGCTGTTGATACGCTGATGCCATTGGCATCAGGCTCAACAAAAAATGCAGCACTCTGGTGAGGGTTCTCGCCGTAACGCATCTTTTGTCGCTGTTCAAACTGATGCGTTAACGTGCTGGGAAACTCATTCTCAACCGATGACTTACCGGTATCGTCAATTGCACCAAGATAGTTTGAAATCGCCGCATCATACTTTGCTACATGTGCGAAGGCCTTGACCGCCAACCTGAATCTTGTCGTGCGACTCAAGGTCCCCTGATTACTTCGCAATTCATCACTCACGAGGGCGTAATCACTGACGTCTACAACTACCGCCACACTGTCAAAATTCTTTGCCGCGGACCGGAGCATGGCAGGCCCACCAATATCGATGTTTTCAATCGCCGTGGCAAAATCACAGTCAGGTTTTGCAATCGTCTCTTCAAATGGATAAAGGTTTACGACAAGTAGATCAATGGCCTCAATCCCGTGCTCCTGCATTACAGCCACATCGGTGCCTGTACCCTCTGCATTGCGCCTGCCCAGCAAGCCGCCGTGTATTTTTGGATGCAAGGTCTTGACTCGACCATCCATCATCTCGGGGAATTGTGTGTATTCTGACACTTCCCGCACCGCTATTTCATTTTGTTGCAGAAGCCCGTGGGTACCACCAGTTGACAACAAAGCAACACCAGAATCGGCTAGATCTTTTGCGAACCCAATCAGCTCAGATTTGTCAGAAACACTAATCAGTGCAGTCCGAACCCGTACATTTGACATAAAGAAATCCTAAAGCAAACCATACTTGTAAAGTTTTTTTCGCAGCGTGCCTCTATTTAGCCCAAGAATACTGGCAGTCTGGCTCTGATTGTGGCCGGTGAATTCCAGCACACTTTCAATCAAAGGTGCTTCAACTTCAGTCAGAACCAATTCGTATAAATCGGTGACCTGCTGATCATCCATCGTGAGCAGATACTCTTTTACAGCTCTTTCAACTGATCTTGCCACAGAATTCTCTACCCTTGGTTTCATATTGTCACTTCAGGCTGCGATACTAGTTTGTGAAAACAGTCGATCAATCAGTGCAGCTTGTGCCCTGCTGGTCTCAAGCCGGTTAAATTGACGCTTATAGACCTTAGCGCGACTTCCCAGCAGAGCATCCAGGTATGAACCCAAGTGTTTTCGTGCGACCCTAACGCCCCGCGGCTCCCCATAGAAATCTGACAAGGCTTTCAGGTGACCTCTTATTGTTGACCAGATGATTTCCTTGCTGGGTTCGCTCGCCAACTCACCACTCTGAAGGTAGTGGGCAATCATGCCTGGTAACCAGGGTCTTCCCTGGACCGCACGACCAATCATGACACCATCAGCTCCCGTAATATCCAATACATGACGTGCCTGAAGAGGGCCTGTGATATCCCCATTGGCGATCACTGGAATGGCAACGGACTCTTTAACCCTGGCAATGGCTTCGTAATCAACTTGTCCGGCAAACCTGCACTGCCGGGTTCGCCCATGGACAGTCAGTAATTGTATGCCGCTCTCTTCTGCAATGCGGGCTATCCGCAGCGCGTTCAATTCCTCTCGTGACCAGCCAAGGCGAATCTTCAAAGTCACAGGTACGTCAACAGCCTCAACCACCGCTTCGAGAATAGAACCTACCAATGCTTCATCACGAAGCAAAGCAGAACCCGCTGCTTTCCTGCAGACTTTCTTCGCCGGGCACCCCATGTTGATATCAATAATCTGTGCGCCCTGGTCAACATTCATTCTTGCAGCACTGGCCATCTCGGCTGGCTCGGCGCCGGCAATCTGAATCCACCGGGGCTCAGCTTCATCATGAAAACGAAGTCGCTGAATTGATTTTGCGGTTTTCCACAATTTGCTGTTACTGGTCACCATTTCAGAAACAACCCAGTCGGCGCCGAACTGGCGGCAGCAGTTTCTGAAAGGTTGATCAGTGATCCCCGCCATAGGAGCAACGATGACCCCACTGGAGCGAATAAAGGACCCAACTTTTAACATGCTGAAGGAACTGACAGACACCGAGCACGAATGATAACAGCAACAAATTCAATCACCAACGAACTAGCCCGAATATTTCATGAAGGCGGCGTACTAACATTGTTAACATGATAAGTTTCAATGGGTTACAGAGTATTGAGGGTATTCTGAAGAATCCAGTTTGTACCTGACCGGTTTTAGTATAAATCTGGCTTTGCCTATTGAACGAACTCCTTTGAACCATAGCTACCGCTATGAGTCTTCAGGGGTTAGCCCAATATGCTTTGCCAGATTTCTGGAGTGCCGGACCATCCTAAATTCCGGTCCCTTCATGAATTACCCGGGCTAAAGAAAATGATAACCCCTATGGGATGTTTTGAATGACTTCCAGCGTATAGCCCAGCGCTTTCTTACCCGGATCAGCAATCTCAAGGGAAAAACGGACTTCTGTCTCGCCCGGTATAAAACGCATACCTCTAAGCTCGCCGGCCAGATAGTTTTTGGGGGCAAATCGCCTCTGGGCAACGGGTTGGTTTTCAATATCACGAAATTGCAACTGCAAGAATGGGAACCGCTGGCGGTAGCTTGCTGAGTTGCGAACTATCGCATCAACGATCAGCGCACCGCTGGCATCGGGGTGCGATCGAACGATCAGATTCGACGTGGTGAGTTCATCCGCGTTTGCGTATTCGGCTAACTCGCAGCCGAACAAGTTACAGGCGCTATGGTACCAGGATCGGTATTCGACCCTTTGTGAATAGATATCAAGATTGAACCAGGCAAACTGAAGAAAACCTGACACAACGAGCACCAGAACAGCTGCATACCAGGCAGGATGCGCACTGGGAGGGACATGACCAGCGACAAGGCTTTCTGGATCATCCTGCAGGTCGAGCTGGGATACCAGAGTCTTCAACTCATCGTGTTCCTCGTCCAGATCCGCTGATGCCTCCGGAACCCGGTACGAATCGTCAGGATCAGCTTCCCCCTGATCGATTGCATCGGCACCGGGGTCGCTGGTCTGCACCTGTTCTACATGGGCAGTTCCCTGGTCAACATGAATCTGGCTAAAAACTTCATCAACATAGAGTTCCCAGTGCAACCAGTAGCAGGATTGAATTTCGTTCGTATCCAGGGGCTCCGGAGGTGCGCCGCCAGCCTCTGCGTCTTCCCGCTCTTCGACCACCTGATCAATGGCCTGGAAAACACGAAGGCAAGCGCCACAACGAACCGCGCCGGAGGCTATTTCCATCAATTCCTGAGTCACCCGAAAGGAGGTGTGGCATGCTGGGCAGCATGTAATGAAATCCTGGTTTTCGCTCATTTTCTTGCCTGCAGACAAGACCAGCCATCATCGTTTCGCCGCTGAACGAAACTGACCTGTTCGACATAAGCAGACTCTACCCAGGATTCTTGTGAAACCAGTATTCCAGACAGGAGCAGATCCCCGTTTTCTTTCAATAGGGACACCAGCAGCCCGGCCAGTTCAATTAGCGGTTGTGCCAGGATATTCGCAATCACAATGTCTGCGTCGTCAATATCAAGACCATCCGGCGAGCAGACCCGCAACCTTTCCTCCACCCTATTTTTCATCGCATTATTTCGGGTCGAGTCCAGCGCTTGTGGATCATTATCGACCGCCCACACTTCATCAGCCCCAAGTCTCAGGGCCGCTATACCCAGAATTCCGGATCCGCTGCCATAATCTATCACTCGTTTGCCTTCCAACACCTGCGAATCAAGCCATTCCAGACACAACCTTGTAGTGGCATGTGTGCCCGTTCCGAATGCAAGCCCCGGATCCAGGTCAACAACGACGGCATTCGGGTCTTCAACCGCCAGTCCATCTGGCACCACCCAAAGGCGGCGACCAAACTGCATCGGACCGAATTCAGACAGCCACTCACGTTCCCAGGGTCGATCGCCCAGGTCTTCGCTGAACAGCACCCTGAAGCCCAAGTCCTTTATCTGGCTCTCTAACTGTTCATGATCCAGGTCCTGCTCAAACAAGCCGCAAACATCGATATCAGACCAGAGGGGAGTCTCTCCTGGTGGGGGTTCAAAAATGGGGTTGTCGGAAGCATCCGTAACCGTTACCGAAACCGCACCGAGGTCCCAAAGGAGGATCTCCAGCGCATCATAAGTATCCTTGGTCGCTCCGACTGTGATCTTCTTCCAATACACCAGGCCTCCTCACTCCATACTCTAGTTTAGATGATTTCCCTCTGTAGGAAATTAGTATCAATGAGGGCATTTCTAAAACTCTGGTGATCCAGTATCCGCTTGTGCAACTCAGAGTTAGAGGCCACCCCTTGCATCCTGAATTCATCCAATGCCCGCCTCATCCTAACAATTGCACCATGCCGCGCAGTGTCAAAGGTCACTATCTTTGCTACAAGGGAGTCGTATTGATGGGGTATTCTGTAACCCCTGCTCAAATTTGAATCAACACGAACACCAGGACCACCAGGCAGTTCAAGTTCACTGACCAGTCCGGGATTCGGCCTAAAATCACTATCTTCAGCGTTTATTCTGCATTCAATTGCATGGCCCTCAAGACAAATATCATCCTGGGACAAGCGCAGCTCTCCTGATGAGGCCACCTCAAATTGAAGCCTGACCAGATCAAGCCCGGTAACGCATTCGGTTACGGTATGTTCAACCTGGAGCCTGGTATTCATTTCGATAAAATGGAATTCTTCATCCTGATAAAGAAACTCCAGGGTTCCTGCATTTCTGTATTGAATGCCCTCGGCCATCTTTACTGACAAAGCCAGTAGCGTTCGCAACTGATCCGCCGGGATATTCGCTGCCGGTGCTTCTTCAATCAGCTTCTGGTGTTTACGTTGAATAGAACACTCTCTTGACCCAAGTTGAATGGCACGACCCGCACCATCGCCCACCACCTGAACTTCGATATGCCGTGCCCGCTCAAGAAGTTTCTCCAGGTACATTTTTCCATCTGAAAAAAGCATGATTGATTCCGCCTGGGCTTCGGCAAAAGCGCGCTCAAACCCAGCGCTTTCGCGGACCACCCGAATGCCGCTGCCACCACCACCATAGGCAGCCTTCACCATCAGCGGAAATCCAATATCATCTGCAACCTTTTTAGCATGTGCCAGCTCATTAACTGCTCCACTTGAGCCAGGGACCGGGTTCAACCCGAAGGACTGAACCATCGCTCGCGCACTGGATTTGTCGCCGAACAAAGAAATTGTTTCCGCCGTTGGGCCGACAAAGGCAAGACCTTCAGCCTCGACCAATGCCGCAAAGCTGGCATTCTCAGCAAGAAAACCATAGCCAGGATGGATAGCCTCACAATCGTAATTCTTCGCCGCCACCACCATGGCGTCTGCATCCAGGTAGCTCGACTCACTGATGCACACCACCTCATCGGCAAATCTGAGGTGCGGGGATTCTGCATCCGCCCGGCTATAGACTGCCACGGTCCGGATTCCCAATTCACGGCAGGCACGGGTAATTCGCAGCGCTATCTCGCCGCGGTTAGCTATCAGCACTCGTTGAAACATTAGTATTTCCCTGCCAGAGAAAGCTCAGGATATTGTAAAAAGCGGCTGATCAAACTCAACTGTAAGTTGATTGTCGAGGAGGATCGCCTCAATGATGCCGGACTTGTCTGCCTTTATCTCGTTCATCATCTTCATCGACTCAATGATACAAAGCGTATCCCCTTCCTTAACTCTTGCACCCACATCAACAAATGCAGGAGAGCCTGGAGATGGTGCACGGTAAAAAGTCCCTACCATCGGCGCACGAATAATATGGCCCTGGATACTTTGCGAGGCCAAAGAGGTCTCCGAGGGTTGATCAGTTTTTTGCCTGGTGATAACCGTGGGCATAACCTCAGGACCATGCCGGTAACGGGCTATTCGAACAGCCTCTTCTCCTTCAGTGATTTCTATTTCGCTGATATCTGACTCTTCCATCAGTTCGATCAGTTTCTTTACCTTTCTAATATCCATAGTGACCTCAGATCTTGCTCAATGCTGAGTCAATTGCCATCTCATATCCCTGGGACCCCAACCCGGTAATGACACCGAGTGCGATATCAGAGAGGAAGGATTCTTGCCGGAAGTCTTCACGGCTATGGACGTTTGACAGGTGAACCTCGATGAAGGGAATACTCACACCCAGGAATGCATCGCGAAGCGCAATACTGGTATGGGTGTAGGCTCCTGGGTTGATCACAACAAATGATACAGAACCTTTAGCTTCATGGATTTTATCAATGAGCTCATGTTCCGCATTGGACTGGAATGCCTCAAACTCATGGTTTGAAGCTTCAACCTGAAGCCGAAGGCGACCGTTAATATCATCCAGCGTATCTGTTCCATAAACCTTTGGCTCACGGGTACCCAGCAAGTTGAGATTAGGACCATGCAGCACCAGTATTTTCGCCATTAGCAACATTCCAGGAAGAAAACCTAAATATAGGCTATTTTTATGGGAGATGACAGCAATCTTTTTCAGCAATAACCCATAACCCGGTTATCAAACAAAAGTGAATAGTCTGTATCTCACTATTCTTGCACGTTTTTAGATTTTAGCTGCAATGTATTCAGATCAATTTCTCGTTTCTGAGGCGGATAGCATAAGCCGGCTTCTGCACAACCTTGATATATTATGTCTATTTTGCTGCTATTTAGCGCCGATCTACTAGAATCATGCAGCTTTATAACCAATTCATCATAATAAACCTCAACATCTCCAAAAATTTCATCGAATTTCCGTTTTCCTGTAGGCAACTTCGGCATATTCTTGAATCCGGGGAATTTCATGCGATCCCTGTAGAGGTAATAACCTGGTTGCACGAGCCAATGTAATCGGATGCTCTCATCCAGTCTGCTTGCTGTAAGCATGAAGGCTTCGTCCACCGGCAGGTACTGGGGCTTCTCAAAAGCCTTCCCGGTCAAGATGACGCTATCTCCTGCCTTGGTTAAGACCGACAGAGGCAATATGAGCAGAATTAGAAGTATTCGCATCATCATTGATCTTTTCCCAAATTATTTGCACATAACATCTTTTAATTCACCGCTGACTGACAGTACCATCAGTTCATAAACCATAACGTTAGCCTGCTCATGGGGTCAGTTCCACACAAAAAAATCACTTTAGGGGTACTCTTCGCGGTTCTAACCCTGGGCGGCTGCCAGCTTGAAACCATAAAACCAGAAGCACCACCCGAACCAGCTGCACCAGTAGAAATAGACCCGAGAATTCTAC
The DNA here is from genome assembly GCA_002726655.1 of Gammaproteobacteria bacterium. GTDB lineage: Bacteria > Pseudomonadota > Gammaproteobacteria > Pseudomonadales > Azotimanducaceae. The sequence goes on along the minus strand of PBRP01000081.1, from coordinate 1,938 downwards.
CTTTACTTGCGCAGGCGGAGCAGGCATTTACTGACAACAGGCTAACCACGCCTCTGGAAGACAACGCTTACCTCCGCTACCTCCAGGTTCTCGCTATCGATCCTGACAACGATAAAGCGAATCAGGGGATAGCCGCGATCGTTGAGAAGTACCTCGCATGGTCGATTGAAAATGTTTACCAGGCCCGATACAAACGCGCCAGGGATTTCCTGAACAAGGCCAGGTCAGTTGATGAAACGCATCCGAATATCCCGGCTATTGAAAACATGGTCAAAAGTTACGCAAGTGGCAGGTCAAAGACCTATGAACTTCCCAGAAAATCAGCCCAAATGAGGGATAGCAAAGCCTTATCAAAGCTCCAGCAAATCGCTGTTGAAATTTCAAAAAATCAGGCTACTGCTACTATAGCAATAGAGGCACCATCCGATGCCATCGGTCGCTGGATCTATCAACAATTGAATGAGGCGACAGTAGAACGAGTGCGCGCGCGTTTCGAAATAACCAGCAGGGTTCGCGTACACCTCTTCTACTAACCTTTCTTACCAGCAAGAGCCCTGCCTCCAGACAGAATGCGGATTGTCAGTCAGTATTCACATTTTTGTCTCAAGGCAAAGCGGGTTAACATAAGCTCAAGCAAATTCTACCGGGACATAAACCCTTGTCTGCACTAGAGAACCTCAAGAACACACTTTCCGACACGCATGAGACTCTTGCTACTACGAGCAATATTGGCAAGGGTCTAAGCGCCGTTGCCTTAGCAATTTTAACGGTCATAGGTATTACCGGCTATATCTGGGACCATGAACCCGGCACCTTCAACGTTGCTGCAACAACGCAAGCTTTGACAAACCAACACCAGGTAGCGCAGGTGACTGGTAGCGCGACCATCGCAACAATGATTCAGATGGCGGATACACTTTTACACAAACGCGGGGGCTACCTCACGAACGATATTATTCCGCCTTCAACCTGGATGGATAACGTACCGAACTGGGAATTCGGTGTCATCGTTCAGATCAGGGATATGGCAAGAACCTTGCGCAACAATATGAGCCGGTCACAATCCCAATCGATGGAAGATGAAGGGCTGGTGACTACAGAGAACCAGTTTTATTTCGACAATGACACATGGCTTCTTCCTGAGACCGAGGCAGAGTATGAAAAAGGGATAGCATCCCTGGAGGATTATCTGATCCGGCTGGGTGATCCTAATCACGGATCAGCACAATTTTATGCCCGTGCCGACAACCTGCGGATCTGGCTCGGCGAAGTTGAGACGCGACTCGGCAGCCTGTCTCAGCACCTGAGTGCGAGCGTCGGTAAAAGGCAACTTGACACCTCACTCGCAGGCGAAACTGCGGCACGCCAGTCTACTGAGACCCGCGCTGACATCGAAGTAAAGACACCCTGGACCGAATTGGATGATGTTTTCTACCAGGCGCGTGGGACTACCTGGGCGCTGATCCATCTATTGCAGGCAGTGGAAGTCGACTTCCACGATGTACTACAAAAGAAAAATGCACTCATCAGCATGCAGCAGATTATCCGGGAGTTGGAGCCGACCCAAGACACCCTCTGGAGCCCCTTTATCCTCAATGGGAGCGGTCTGGGCGTGGTTGCCAATCATTCCCTGATCATGGCTTCTCACATTTCTCGGGCCAATGCGGCGATTATTGACCTGAGAAGGCTTTTGGAGGAAGGATAAAAATCTGCTTCCCAGGTTTTCTAATGGCGCGCATTTTTGTACCATTAGCGCCTTCACAAATTCGGGTCCAGTATTAAGACCCAATCGAAGCCCAAACCAACTGGATTTACGTTGGCTGAGGTTTCGGACTGACCCCGAATTTATTTGACACAAAATAGTTATCCAATCGGAATCGCTTATGAGTAGTTTCACGTTAGTGCCACCAGTCTTTGGTGTGCTTGGACTGGTTTGCG
>PBRP01000080.1 GCA_002726655.1 Gammaproteobacteria bacterium | reverse complement strand
CTCTTCCGATTCGACTCCATCGCGACGGACGATGGCAGCCCAGTTGTTCACAAACTGAATCATTCCAGCAATCAAAACTGCATCTGGAGTCACCAAACCACGAATAGAAGACGCCAGCCATTCAGATGAGCCCTTATCCAAATACCAGTATCCGGCCAGATCGAAAACGAATGCTGCCTGCTCATCCTTGATATCATCCAGGTGCTTGACATATACCACTTCCAATTGATTGTGTTCCAAGGGTGTCTGATTCGCAGTTGATGTGGTAGTACAAAGCACATCTGGTTGTGATTCCAAATCATTCCAGCACTCAGATGGCGACCTCGTATGACCTGGCAACGAGAAGGACCGACCTTTCTTGTCCATTGAGCCGACTAAGATGTGACGCTTGATGAAATCCAGTACTTCATTTTGTCTGTCTGTGAGCTTGATCATGAGCTACCCGAACATATGGATTTATATACAGTTACTGGAATTATATACAGCAAAATGGATATAGCAAGCTTTCTTGCGATTGCTTTTTCCCAGACATAGTTCAAGAAGTGACCCCGGGTCGTTGTTTAGCTACTGCAACAGGCCTTGTGATCTGGACCGTTACTTGCGTCGGGTGCAAATTTGTGATTTTCTTTGCGACCTTCAGTCATAGCAGGATTCAAATTATGCCCATCATGGGGTTCCCAGGTTTCGTATTTTTTTTAACGCTTATCTTGCCTGCGTTTTCAGTATTTGCTGAATCAGCAGCCGATAAGGGTCTTGCGATAGCACAGGAAGCTGACAGACGTAATGACGGTTGGGTAGACAGCAAAGTGAACCTCGAGATGGTGCTAAAGAATGCAAGAGGTGATGAGAGCCGTCGGCAAATGCGACTGAGGAACCTTGAGGTTGAGGACGATGGAGATAAAAGCCTCACGATTTTTGATACACCCGCGGACATCAAGGGTACAGGCCTGCTGTCCTTTTCGCACAAGGTTGAAGCTGATGATCAGTGGCTAAATCTCCCTGCTCTTAAACGGGTTAAGAGAATCGCCTCAAAAAACAAATCAGGTCCTTTTGTAGGCAGTGAATTTGCATTCGAGGACCTGTCCAGCCAGGAAGTCGAAAAATATGAGTACAAGTATCTTCGCGATGAGGTGCTCGATGGCCATGAGACATTTGTAATCGAACGCTATCCCGTCGACAAATACTCTGGCTATACCAGGCAAACGGCATGGATAGACAAGGAACATTACCGGATGCTAAAAGTCGATTATTTTGACCGCAAAAACAGCTTGCTGAAAACCCTGCACTCAACCGATTATCAGCAGTACCTTGGGAAATTCTGGCGGCCCGGATCTATGCTTATGTACAACCACCAGACAAAGAGAAGTACGGAGCTACATTGGCAGGGTTATGAGTTTTCCACTGGGCTTAAAGACAGCGATTTCACCAGGAACAGCCTTAAGCGTGCAAGATAACTACTGTCCAGAATCAGGTAGATTTGNCAACACGTCAATAACGTGGCGTCTTATACTNCAATCAGGTATGAGTGGTGCCCGGCTGAGGGGTGCCCGGCTGAGGGGCGCCCGGCTGAAGGGGCAGCCAGNTTTGATCAGATCCGTGTATAAGTACGGACCACAACCAAATGGATTACGCCTTTGTAAGGCTGTCAGGGACTTAATTTTCCCCGTGCTGTTAGGTTGTCTGTTTTCGATGTNTGCGGAATGTGCGGAAGAACCAGGAAATTACCTGGTGGTAGGTAGCTATGAGGATGAACTGCGTGCTACTGAGACCGGGGAGCGTCTAAGTGGTGAGGCTGGTGTAGAGGTATTGATGTTGCCGGTCGACGTTAGTGGACAGATATACTATCGGCTTCTTGTTCGCCTGTTTACTGATGAGTATGACCAGGCCCGGTTAAAGAGCCAACTTCGCTATGCCGGCGTTGGTGACATGTGGAACACCAGTATCACCGGTAGTGAGCCAGGTTTGCGCTCCGTATTTGCCGTAATTGATTACGAAGATGTAGATCTTGATCTTGGTCTTGATGTTGATATCGGCTTTGATATTGATAGTACTTCAGCATTAGCCGAATCATTTCTTCAGCCGACCCGGCTGGTCAAAAAGAATTTCCTCACTGCCGGTAGCTTTCGTGATGCTGAACAGGCAGAGGAGCTGTATCAGGAACTGTCTGCTGACTACGAGCAGGTACTGGTAAAAAGCGCAAATGTGAATGGAGTTGATTATTACAGAGTCCTTGTTGGTCCGGTGGATGAATCCTCTGAAGAAGCGTTTAAGGCCGCTGCCAGGGATCGAGGTATTGTAAATGCATGGATCCTGCGAGACGTCGCCGTTGAGGTGATTGAACCCTCTGTAGCGGTTGATGCTGGATCTGATTTCCGGGAAGAGCTACACAACATCACTCCATCCAAAACGCGGATGACATCACCAGATATCAGCAGGTCACAGGCCAGTCCTGAAGACAAGGAGCCCGCAACCTACAATGCGGCAAAGCTGAGAAAAGAGCCCAGCCCTTTTTTTTTGAATGAAATTCAGCCAACCGGTGAAAATAATGGGCGATGGCGAACCGATTTCGCTGGTGAATTCCGGGCCTTTGATAAGCCGGGGATCAATGACCTCGACCGGAACCACGGTTCTATAAGCTTTCAAAGCGAGTACTACAAAACCTGGAATGATGGTGACGACATTTTCGCGTTTGTCCCGTTTGCGCGATGGGATGAGCATGATGACGAAAGAACACACCTGGATATCAGGGAGCTTACCTGGGTTCACGTTGCTGATTCCTGGGAAGTTCGAACCGGGATCCGCAAGGTATTCTGGGGGGTAACTGAATCTCAGCACCTGGTTGATATAATCAACCAGACAGACAACCTGGAGAATCCGGATGGTGAGGAGAAGCTTGGTCAACCGATGATCAATCTCTCTCTACTTGGAAGCTGGGGTGTTCTGGACTTCTACGTGCTGGCTGGGTTCCGTGAGAGAAGTTTTCCTGGCATTGATGGCAGGCCAAGATTGCCCTTCCTGGTGGATGAAGATGCCGCCATCTTTGAGTCTGCAGCAGAAGAGTGGCGCACCGATTTTGCTATCCGCTGGGTTCAGACGTTTGGCGAACTTGAGCTTGGACTGTCTCATTTCTCCGGGACGACAAGGGAACCTCGCTTTGATCTGCAATTGGTGACAAATTCAATGGGAATGCCGGTCGACGTGGTTCTTGTCCCCGTATATGAAGTTATTGAACAGACAGGAGTTGATGCACAATATTTTGTTGGCGACTGGGCGTGGAAGCTTGAAGCGATATCGAGAGGTGGTCAGCAGGAAAGATATAGTGCAGCAACGTTCGGGTTTGAAAAAACCATCGTCGGAGTATTCGGGAGCAGGGCGGATCTTGGTGTTATTGCCGAGTATCTCTATGATGACAGGGGTGAGGGTGCGCCTGTCATAGGCGAGGATGATGTTGCTCTAGGCCTGCGCTACGCGTTTAATAATGTATCGGATACGACGGCTCTATTAGTGGGGTTGTATGATATTGACTCCCATGAGTTAGTTACCACACTTGAAGCCAGTAGCAGACTTGGAGCAAATTGGAAGATTATTGTTGAAGCGTCTATATTCAGTAATGGCAAGACGATGCAGGAGAACTTCCGTGGTTTCCTGGCGGTTCTGGCTAATCCTGAAACCGGCCTTGACTTTTTCCAGGATGAGGACTTTTTGAAAATTGAATTGATCAGGTATTTTTAATGGATGATGTAAGTAACGGTGCAATGACGGTGTTTGACTGGCTGACCAACCCCACGGTCATCCTGGTATTCAGTATCGTCTTGACCACCATGATACTGAATTACATTGTGCGCAAGTTTCTCGATGGTGTACTGAAAAGGGTTGAGCAAACCAAGACAGTCTGGGATGACGCCCTCTTTCATGCCGCCAGAAGACCAATTGCCTGGCTGATCTGGGCGCTGGGGATTGCCTGGGCAGCCGAGGTTATTGCCAGCAAGACTAATACGGGACTGGCCGAGATCGTTGAGCCCGTTCGTTATGTCGCTGTTGTCAGTCTGATCGCGCTATTCCTCACACGCTTTATTCGTGAGCTTGAAACCCGTTTTATAGCAAGGGGGTCAGACATAACAACTGCCACAGCCCTGGGGAAGCTGCTGCGCATCTCGGTACTGATTACTGCTGCATTGTCTGTGTTGCAGACGCTGGGAGTGAGTGTTTCCGGTATCCTGGCATTTGGCGGCGTGGGTGGCATCGCAGTTGGTTTTGCTGCAAAGGACCTGCTGGCTAATTTTTTCGGCGGCCTGATGATCTACCTGGATAGGCCGTTTGCAGTCGGAGACTGGATCAGAAGCCCGGACCGGGAAATCGAAGGGACCGTGGTAGATATAGGCTGGAGATTGACGGAAATCCGGACCTTTGATCAGCGGCCCCTGTATGTGCCTAACTCTGTCTTTGCGACCATTGCTCTGGAGAACCCGTCTCGTATGAGGAACAGGCGCATCTATGAGACGATAGGCGTTCGCTATGACGATGTCAGCGGTGTTGAGGCAATAGTGAATGATGTTCGTACCATGCTGGAGAACCACCCGGACATAGCTCAGAACAGAACCTTAATCGTTAACCTCAATGCTTTTTCTGACTCCAGTATAGACTTCTTCATCTACACTTTTACCAAAACCACAAACTGGGTGGAATTTCACGGTATCAAGGAGCGGGTACTACTTGAGATAGTGCGTATTATTGAATCTCACGGTGCAGAATTTGCGTTCCCGACTTCTACGATCCATATTGCGCCCGAGTCTGACTGACTTTTCTGCCCATTAGGCGGTCCCCATATGACTGGCGGTAGAGAACTAGGACATGAACGGACTCCCGGGTCATGTCAGACGCCTTAAGATAAGGTAGACTTTAGACCTCGCATTTGTCGATAAACTGAATATAGGAAAGGATCCATGGCTAACCTACTGTTTTATGAAAACCCGGTGGCACTGAACAAGGTTGATCATAAAGACATCAAAATAAAACCAATGGTGAACAACTACACGTTCGCCGCTAAAACAAATTCAGTCATCCTTGCAGGTGTCGAATTCACAGAGGCTGCTAAGGAATATCCCATTGTTTTTGCCCAGTCAGGTGAGCGTATCGTTCCCGTTGCTCTGCTGGGGCTTCGCAATGAGGAGAACCTGTTTGTACTGGAAGACGGCTCCTGGGATGCCAAATATGTACCGGCATTCGTGCGCCGTTACCCCTTTGTTCTCGCTGAAACGGGCGAGGATGGTAGTAAGCGTGTTGTTTGTATCGATGAGAATTTTGATGGGTTCAGCAAAAGTGATGGAGAGCCGTTGTTTGAAGATGACGAGCCAACGCCAATACTGCAACAGGCCTTAGATTTCCTTGATGAATATCAGAAGCAATACATGCGAACCGAGTTGTTCGTAAAGCGACTTAAGGAAAACGATCTGCTTATGTCGCTGAACGCAAAAATCGATATGACTGATGGTGCGCAGTTTGCCCTGACGGGACTACAGGCAGTTGATGAGAAGAAACTGCTCGCAATGTCCGATGAGAAAGCGCTGGAATTTTTCCGCTCCGGAGAGTTGGCGTGGGTCTATTGTCACCTCATGTCCATGGGTTCAATGGGGGGCATGGTACAGCGCATTGGCAAACTGACCGGCGTAGATGAGCCCGCTGAGCCTGAAAAAAGCACGACCAAAAGATCCAGAGGCAGACCGAAGAAGTGATACAGCTGCCGGGGTCGGTGTTTGACTTAACAGTCAAGCCACCTCCTTGTTAGCTATAATAGGCGGGACTGGTTTTGGTGACTTTGCCGGTTTGCAGGAAATTGAACCAAAGCAGGTTGAAACTGAATTTGGTTCTGTGTATCTGGAAGAAGGCCAACTGGGCACCAGTCCGATTCTATTTTTGCCGAGGCATGGCAACCCACCCAGATTTCCTCCACATAAAATCAACTATCGGGCAAATATAGATGCCCTGATAGCCGCAGGAGCCGACAAAGTAATCGCTGTCACAGCTGTCGGTACAGTTGATGATTCTTTGCGTGTACCGGAACTTGTCATTCCTGATCAGCTGATTGATTACACCTACGGTCGAGTTCAAACCTATTTTGACGATGAGATCCACCATATTGATTTTACCTTCCCTTACGATGAAACGCTTCGCCAACAATTAGTTGAAGCGGCGAAAAAATGCCAGGCTGGTAACGCAGAGCTTGTGTTTCGCGATAGGGGCGTCTACGGCTGCACCCAGGGACCGCGTCTTGAAACGGCGGCTGAGATTCGTCGTATGAGAATCGATGGATGCGATATCGTTGGCATGACTGCAATGCCTGAAGGTACACTTGCCAGGGAACGCGAGCTTCCCTATGCAGGGATATCGGTTACGGTTAATGCGGGTGCGGGTATTAATGACATGGCGGTGAAGTTAGACGAGATTCAGGCAGCCATGGACGAGGGCATGTCCTGGGTGCGGGATATTTTGGCCAGCTTTGTCAATTCTATCTGACGTGTCTGTGAGTGTGATGAGGCCATTCAGTTGGGCATTTGTTCGAGTAAAAGAAAAATGCCGAAGAGGTTCTTCTTCATGATTGGCTCACAGAAGGATAGACAGGGACTCTCGCCTCAGTATGCTCGCAGAAGTTAAAGCAGGCTCCTCTCCTCCGCGGCTTGCGGCCCTCCGGGCTCGGCGCCCCCGGCTTCCCTCACTTGGTCAGGAGCCTCGTTGAGTCCGATGGCGGCCCCCCTCCTTCCACGCGTTCAGCGCGTCGCCTGAAAGCTATGGAGAAAAGCCTGCTTTAACTACTGCTGGTCCCCATAAGCATTACGACTCAATTAGACAACTACCTTTTGGGTTACAACAGAAGCTGCCCAGTCTTGTTCAGATATAGTGTCTAGCGCAATTGATGATTCAGTTTAGGTCAAAAGCACCATTTATCAGGTTCATTAGCCCGATGGGACAACAGAAGGAGAGCCTCAAACCGTGAAGGAGAGGAGCCTAGTCCATCCTTCTACTGGACTCCCCTGAGCATTGTTGCCTAATTGAGAACTGTCCCGCTGGAATACAATGATAGGAAATGTCAACAGGTTCCCTCGCCGCAGCAGTAAAAGCGAAGCACCGAAAGAGTGATGGAGACCTTGGGCTCCATCGCGAAAGAGGGGAGCCCGGAGGGCTGCAAGCCGGCGGAGGAGAGGGAACCTGTTGATTTTTCCGGAAGATCCCGGTGATTCATATTGAAGGCAGTCAACACGCTTTGTTTCTTATCTTTGAGCTTGTTTGGGATTTTCTGATGGTTGCCAATGTGCCGGACCAGGTTACTCAGCTGCCGTTTCAGGTGAATAGGTGAAGTTGTCGATTTGGACCAGTACACCAAAGAAGGGATGGTCGATGTAGTGCAGCACAGAGCTGCGCATTCGCCTGGAGTGCTGCAACAGGTGAGAGTGAACAGCGATATGCGTGCCCTTGTTTTGCTCCATTTCGACAAGTTCAGGATAGTTTTCAGCCCCGTCAATCAGATCACCCGGTTGCACCTGAATGAACTGCTGCTGATTGAATTTCGGCTCAAACTGGGTGAACCAGAGGTTTGCGTCCAGGTGTAGAAACCTTGACCTGCTGAAGGACAGGGTTCCATCAATTTCGTACAGGTCATCGTAGCGATCGCCCGTTTGAATCAGCACCGCCTTCGGTTTGCCACTCAAGGGTTGCCGCCAGGCCTGGTGAAGCATCAGCTCAAATCCGGATGAGCGCCGTAGGCTACGGGCAATTGTGCCAAGCGAAAGCGAATCTTCCGGCAGCGCCCGATAGGCCTGCGGTAATGGCGAATTCAATAGTTCATCTGCCATGACAAAATCAAGCACCGGCTTTCCAGCTTCTTCCACTTCTGAGCTGGCATCTATTTCCGGAGCAAGCTCCAGTATCTCGTCGCTGGGAACCGGCTCCACCTTGTCAGCGGCCTCCAGCAGTAAACGGTTCTGTATGTGACTGCCCCGATCCTCAAACAGGAATCCATCGAATATTGGTGCAGGTTTTTCTGCATCGGTGTCAAATAGTCCCTCACTGTCCAGCAGGTCGTCCAGCTGGCTTAAGGAGTAGGGCGCTATCTCATCATTGCTCGGGGGTGAGATGGCGACCATGCTCAACGGGTAACTAGCTGCCTGCAAGGGCCAGATCTCATCGCTGACTGGCTGCCTTTTTTGCTTAAAAACAATGATTTCTACCTGATACCAGTCACCATAGTCGGAAAGCTGGGCTTCCTCGGCGAACGCAAGTGAGGACACTAACAGCAAAAAATATTGGAGTAGACGAGTCATCGGCGCTTTAACTGGCTATCGCCACCTGGCGCTTTTCGAGTCGTTCCAATAGGCGTTCAACTTTTGTGAATCGTGTTTCAGGTTTTTCCATCTTCTCTTCAAATGCCAACTGATTGGCTGTTGCCAGTTTGTAACGATGTGGTTCCGACTGAACCAGGTCGACAATTGCGCCGACGTCGATTCTCGTATCCTGATCAAATTCCATTTTACCGCCATTGGCCCCCGCATCTATCTTTTTAATGCCCAATAGCTCTGCACGAAGTTTTAGACGCGTAATCCGGAATAAAGTTTTAACAGGTTCCGGCAATAATCCAAATCTGTCTATCATCTCAACCTGTAGTTCCCGCAATTGATCATCATCACCCGCGTTGGAAATGCGTTTGTACATCACAAGGCGGGTGTGTACATCAGGAAGGTAGTCACTCGGTATGAGTGCTGGAATGCGTAAATTGATTTCGGTTCCTTCTTTGAGCGGTCGGTCAAGGTTAGGGGTTTTTCCGTCCTGTATTGCCTTAACTGCCCGGTCCAGCATTTCCATATACAGGGTATAGCCAATAATCTGTAGGTTCCCCGTCTGCTCATCGCCCAGGAGTTCTCCAGCACCGCGAATTTCAAGGTCGTGTGTTGCCAGGATGAATCCAGCGCCCAGATCCTCTGCCTCCGAAATCGCCTCGAGTCGTTTGTGGGCGTCTGAAGTCATCATTTTTCTATGCGGGGTAAGCAAATAAGCGTAGGCCTGGTGGTGCGATCTGCCCACTCGACCGCGGAGTTGGTGGATCTGCGCCAGACCAAACTTGTCAGCCCGATCTATTACTATAGTGTTGGCGTTTGGAATGTCGATACCTGTTTCGATGATGGTTGTGCATACGAGTATCTGTAAGCGCTTGTGGTAAAAATCCGACATGACCTGTTCCAGCTCCCTTTCACGCATCTGGCCATGGCCGATTGCAATTCGAGCCTCCGGCACGAGGGCCTGAACTGAATCAGCAGTTTGTTCGATCGTTTTCACCTCATTGTGCAGGTAGTACACCTGCCCGCCACGCATCAGTTCACGCTGGATTGCTTCCCTGACCATACCGTCGTTCCTTTGGCGGACGAAGGTCTTGATGGAAAGCCGCTTTGCTGGTGGTGTTGCAATGATGGTCAGGTCCCGCATGCCCGATATCGCCATGTTCAATGTTCTCGGGATGGGCGTTGCAGTCATGGTGAGGATATCCACTTCAGCGCGCAGTGATTTCAGTTTTTCCTTTTGACGTACACCAAAACGATGTTCCTCATCAATTATCAGCAGACCCAGGTTTTTAAACTTCATCCCCTCCTGAATCAGGGCATGGGTGCCGATGACAATATCAATATTGCCGGATGCCAGTCTGGCGATGACTGCCTTCTGCTCTTTCTTGGTCTTAAATCTTGAAATTGCATCGATGTTGATTGGCCAGCTGGCGAACCTGTCCCGGAAAGTTGTTTCATGTTGCTGGGCCAGCAAGGTCGTTGGTACCAGTATGGCAACCTGCTTGCCTGATTGGACCGCTATGAAAGCGGCGCGCATGGCGACCTCCGTCTTGCCGAAGCCCACATCACCACAGATAAGGCGGTCCATCGCTTTTTGGGCCACCATGTCTGAAATCACGTTTTCGATGGCAATTTCCTGGTCCGGTGTTTCCTCGAAGGGGAACTCAGCAGCAAATTGCTGATAAGAATCATCGGGTTCCGGATAGGCGAATCCCTTTTTCGCCTCTCTCCTTGCGTAGATATTGAGCAGTTCCGCTGCCACATCATGGATTTGTTCAGCAGCTTTTCGCTTCGCCTTTTGCCAGACATCCCCGCCGAGTCGATGCAGGGGTGCCAGTCCTTCTTCACTTCCCGAATAGCGCGAAATCAGGTGCAGTGAGGCTACCGGTATATAGAGTTTGGCGTCATCCTGGTAGCCAAGGCAGAGAAATTCGTTTTGCTGTTCATCAATGCTAAGTGTTTGCAGTCCGAGATAGCGACCGACACCGTGATCAATGTGAACCACGGGAGAGCCAATGTTGAGTTCTGTAAGACTGCGCACGACCAACTCGGCAGCATTGTCCCGCTCGCGTTCGCGGCGCCTTTTCTGCAGGACACGCTCTCCAAAAAGCTGCTGTTCAGTAAGTAGAACGATTTCCTGCCCCGTATCGTAGAAACCACGTTCCAGTGGCGCCACGGTGAGAGAGAGAGAGGAGGTCGTGCTGGTGAGGAACTGCTGCCAGTCAGGGGCGATCTCAGGATGTAGATCATTCTTGCGCAGAGCCTCATCCACCACTTCTCGCCTGCCATTCGATTCAGTCGCGATCAATACTTTTCGGTCTCCGGCTTCAAGGAAGGTCTTGAGTTTCAGAAAAGGATTGGATCCCCTCTCATGGACAGTAAGGTCGGGCAATTCCTTGAACGAAAAATCCTGCTTTGCTTTCGCTTCCGTGTTGTCAGAGCGGAAGTCAATTCGAGGGTACGCTTTTAGCCTTGCGAATATCTCGTCAGGGGATTCCAGTATTTCATTTGGAGGCAAGATTGGTTTTTGAATATCGTAGCGGAGGTTTTCATATCGGTTGCAGGCAGTTTCCCAGTATTGGCGCAGGGTTGCTTCTATGTCCCCGGTAAAGATGAGCAGCTCCTGCGGCAGGTAGTCGAACATACTTTCAAGCTGATCATAGAAAAGCGGCAGGTAGTATTCGATCCCTGCTGGCGACAGACCCTGGGATACATCCTGATACAGGGGGCACTTTCGCGGATCGCTCTCAAAACACTGGTGCCAGCTGTCCTGGAACCTGTTGATTGCCTCATCTGACAAGGGGAACTCTCTTGCCGGTAACAACCTGACTTCTTCTACCCGATCAATTGAAATCTGTGATTCAGGGTCAAATGTCCGCAGCGATTCGATTTCATTATCAAATAGGTCAATCCGGTAGGGCAGATTAGAACCCATGGGGAAAATGTCCATAATGGAACCGCGGACTGCGAAGTCACCATGCTCGGAGACCATTTCCACGCAGCGGTAGGCATTGGCCTGCAGTCTGCCACGCATCTGTTCAATATCGAATTGCTGGCCAATATCCAGTTGCAGGCTGCTTCCCAGGGTGAAAATCCTGGGTGGCAATTTCTGCATAAGGGTGCTGGCTGGCACGACCACGGCGCCACTAGTGACATTAGGCAGGGTGTTCAGTACCGCGAGGCGGTCCGATATGATGTCCTGGTGGGGAGAAAACCCGTCGTAGACCAGTGTCTCCCAATCCGGGAAACCATAAATCGGTGCTTTGTCCCCGAGGAAAAATTGCAGCTCATTTTGCATCTTTTCAGCGGAAAGTGTGTCCTCGGTAATGACAAGGCACATCCTGGTACCAGCCTGCAATGATTTCGCCACGGCGAGTGACGAGGCTGAGCCAGGCAGGTTGTTCCAGCGACGACGATCACCCTGCCTGGCAGGAAGCATATCGGGTGAGATGGATAATGCTGTCATTGGTCGCTGGGTGACAAAATAAAGGGACGAAAGGTTACTGGAAAAGTAGGGTCCGCGTCATTCATTTTCCGCCTATTTGCCAGTGCTCGGGTCTCTATTTCGGCTTTACATCATGTCCCGGTGTAGAACTGGCCTATCTGGGCTCAGGCACTTTTTCGCTGCGTAGGTTAATATTCATGGAGGCATCCTTTTTGGGGAATATCATCATCCGTCTAATTATCGCCATCGTGATATTTATTGCTGGTCTGGCGGCCGGCTGGATGATCCGTGACGTTAGCGATAAACCTGCTGAGATAGCCGCTCCACCCGAGCCCATTACCCAGAAAGCGGAGCTTCCGCTCGATATCCATACGCTCTATGCAGAGGGGAATTTAGGTCAGGTTGTTATGCTGAGCGGTGGCGATGGTGAACTGATCCTGGCACTTGTGGGTGATTCGACGTCAAACAGGGCCAGAGCCCTAATGCAAAGCCATATGGAGACTTACGGTGAGTTCTTTGATGGTCTCATCAGGCTTGCACTGTTGGAGAAGGTAAACGGGAATTTCGAGAAGGCCGTAACGCTGATAGAGCGGGCCTACCTGCTGGCTGTTACCCAGGATCAGGAGCGGATCCTAAATATCCGCCTTCGCGAGCTATCAGCGAGTTACCAGAAAAGCCTGGTGGCGGTTGAGAATTACGAACGGCTCGACGAATTCTATGAACGGATTACCTTTGCCATGCCTGAGCAGGCTCACTTCTATCTGAAACTTGGGATGCTGAGGATTAGCCTAGGGAATTACGAGGCCGCGCTTGCGCCCCTGTCGCAGATAGAGAATCACACCCAGTTTGGTGAGAAGGCACGGGAATTGATTGCCCAGACTGATGTAGATGAAACACTTGAAAGTCTAGAAGTACTGCCGCTGCAGGCTAAGGGCAATCAATTTGTCGTAGAGGCGGTGATTGACGAGGGGAGCCGGGTCAACCTTCTGGTTGACACAGGTGCGGCCATGACAGTTTTGGATGAAAGCGTATTGGAGGTGCTGGGCTATAACCTTAATGGACAGCGGCGGGAGTTATTTTCGACTGCCAATGGTGTTGTTGCGGCACCGGTAATTTCAATTCAGCGACTTGCCCTGGGTGAGGCTGCGATGGGTCCCCTGTCTGTGGGAGCCTTAACGCTTTCAATGCCCGGGGATATTGATGGCCTGCTGGGAATGAATTTTCTTCGCCACTATGATTTTCGAATAGATCAGGACCGCCGGGAATTGCATCTGAATTCCGAGCGCTAGTGGAGGATGACAGTTGCCAAGCAGGTGGCAAATCCTGATAATACGCGCATTCAAAATACCCTGGTAAATCCAGAGAAAAGTCCACAAGAACTTGTCCGGATTTTTGAATCAAAGTATTAATCGATAGCGGTTAGAGGAGTCCTAAGTGACACGACCAGGCCTTGAGGGCGTATTTGCAGACTGGAAGGAACGCGAAGCGCTGGCGGAAGCGATGATCCCAATGATTGGTGGCCTGTATCGGCGCAATATAGCGCCCTACATTTACGGTGTTCCACTTTTCAATTTGTCTGTTATAGATCTGATGAAGGCACATCGAGCTGTTCGTCAGATCGAACACAACGAAATGTCGGAATTTGAAACCCATCCGATTCTGGAGATATTGTGCAGTCTGGATCTGGGTCCTGCACATGTTGATGTGGGTAAATTGACCTCTGCCTTCATGGAAGATAATGAGGGTCTCTCCATAGGCGACTATGTCAAAAGAGAATGCCGGGAAATCCTGCACAAACCGAATACAATAAGCCACGAACCCATGGACGTGGTCGTATACGGTTTTGGCCGGATTGGCCGCCTGGTGACCCGGCTGTTGGTAGAAAAAACCGGCGGTGGACATAACCTCCTGCCGAAGGCAGTAGTCCTGCGTCCACCAAAGGATCCTGCAAAAGATCTGGCGAAACGTGCCAGCCTGTTGCGCCGTGACTCAATCCACGGGACCTTCAACGGCACAATCCGGGTTGATGAGGAAAACCATGTCCTTATCTGCAATGGTAATGTGATTCGTTTTATTTATGCCACGGACCCTTCCACCATCGACTACAACAGCTACGGTATCGACAAGGCACTGATTATTGATAGTACCGGTGCCTGGAGAGATGCCGAGGGTTTGGGGATGCACCTGAAGGCAAAGGGGGCGGCAAAGGTACTGCTTACCACTTCCGGGAAGGGAGAGGTTAAGAATATTGTTTCCGGCGTAAATTCAGACCAGATACTGGACTCTGACAAGCTCATCGGTGCGGCGTCCTGTACCACCAATGCAATCGTGCCTGTATTGAAGGCTGTCAACGACCGATTTGGTATTGTGCGGGGACACATGGAAACCGTTCATGCTTATACGGATGACCAGAACCTTCATGACAACACGCACGCAAAGGAGCGACGTGGCCGGAGTGCGCCTCTGAATATGGTGCTCACCGAATCTAATGCGACCGCTTCCGTTGGTAAGTTGTTACCGGAACTGGAGGGAAAACTGACAGGGAATTCAATCCGCGTGCCAGTACCCAATGTTTCCATGGCGATTCTGAACCTGACAATGGAAAACGAAACAAGTATCGCTGAGGTCAACGAGTACATCAGGGACGTATCGTTGAACTCGGCCATGCAGCGGCAGATCGGATACACGATTTCGAAGGAGGTCGTGTCCACTGACTTCATTGGTAATCGTCACGCCGGTATCGTGGATTCCCATGCGACCATCGTTCAGGGCAAACAGGTTATTCTGTATGTGTGGTATGACAATGAATTTGGTTACAGTTGCCAGGTTATGCGCGTGGTTCAGAAAATGGCTGGGGTCAAGTATCCGAACGTTCCCATTCAGCCCGTGACTGGTGATCTGGCAATAGAGCAGGAAGCAGCCAGTTTGAAAACTGCCTCAAGTTAAGGTTGGTGGTAGACAGCCGTGAGCGGAAGGATGTAAACAGCCCTGAGCGAAAGCGTGTAAACAGCCGTGAGCGGATGGGTGTAAACAGCCCTGAGCAGCGTTATTAGCTAGGGTTTCATTATGTCGTCCATCCTGGATTCCGTCACCTTGTAACCCGCTTCGCTTGGTATACAGAGGTATTCGCCATCTTCTCGGTTCTCGAGTTGTGGAAGCACCGGTATGACGGTTCTTGCTTTTGCCATTTCCATGGCATTCTCAACCGAACTGCTTTCACCAAGCATTTCAATATTCAGCCTGGTGGGAAAGATGATTGTGTACTTACCATTATCGCCACCCTCGATCGCATCCTTTGGCGAGATCCAGATCGAATCGACAGACTCGTGTCCATCGTGGATAGCAATGTGGTCGTCTGGTGCAATGGCGAGATAGAAATGAGTGTCGAAACGTTTAGGCATCATCTCCGGGGTAATCCAATGTGCGAAGTGCTGCAGATGATCAAATGCGAGGGTCAGGCTCTCCTGCTTTAGAAATTGCAGCAAAGAGGTTTCTCCCTTGTGCAGGGAGTCACGGTAATGTTCAAGCGCTGCAACTCTCTCTCCGGAGACAAGACCTGATTCGCCGACGGACCTGGCTAGCAGGATACCGCACTCCTCAAAAGCTTCCCGAATTGCTCCCGCCATGAACGCGCAGGCTTCGTCATCCAAGTCGTCAGCACCCTCGCAGTGATCGCGTACTTCAGCATCACCCGCATCCACCCGGCCGCCAGGAAAAACAAGGGCGCCTGAGGCAAAGTCAATCTGATGATGGCGTATCACCGTAAATACCTCGAGACCATCTGTTGGATTATCCCGCAGCATTAGAATAGTTGCGGCGGGAACGGTGGTTGCCGGTTCGCTCATGAATATTCCTTGGGGTTAGTTAACGGCTTTTCTCACGAACAATCTTCCAGACATGCTCTTCCTTTCGCATGCGAAGTATCTTGTTAGTTACATCGCGATACAGGTTTGATTGATATTTTTGTCTAAAGAACACATCAACCAGATTGGTGTCCACCATTTCGAACTTCCCGTAAACAATGTCGAGGTTGATATAGCGAGGACGGGTCAGGCGCGAACGTCGCAGTGCCTCCCAGTTGTTGCGGTTCAGCTTGCCGGGTACCCTGAAGTCTTCCGCGTAGTTACTGAGATATTGGGGTACATTTTGGTCAGACCATGCAGCACCCCAGAGATCAATCGTCTCCACTAATTCTTGCTTCACATCATCCGTTAGCGTGGTTACCTGGTCGTTGAATGTGGCCACCCTTAATTCCTCACTGGCTAGCTCAACGGGTTCATCCACAGGCGCCGCCGGCTCGTCCAGGGGTTCATTCACAGATGCCGTTATCTCGACTACGGGTTCATCCTGTGGTTCTTCCACAGGCGCTCTGACTAGTGCGGGTTGGGTGTCCTGAGCTCCAGTGACGGGCAAATAAATCACGTCCGAATCAAGGGCCTGACTTTCTGATGAAGTGTCTCCTGCCCCAGTATCTGCAGATGTAATGGTGCTTGCCGCGGGTGAATCGACCAGTTCATCGTCCTTGAAATAGCCGGTATATACAGTTCCGTCAGGCAGGATCATGGTCCCCGGCCCATTTCGCATATCATTGCTGAATTCGCCAACAAAGCGAGTGCCATCCTGCCGGAAGATCGTCCCTCTGCCAGTTCGTTTCCCATCCTCAACCCCGCCGACATACCGGGTACCGTCAGGCCAAACAAGGGTCTTCATGGCCGATTCTGAAACGACCTGATCCTCTGCCGTCAGAGCAAACGGTAGAAACATCAAGAGAAGGGTTAGTGCGGTATTTCTCACTATAATCATTCAGTATCACTTTCGAGTACAGATGATACTAGCATTAATAGGGCAAAAACGAGGACCTGACCGGTCTTCGTGAACCCTCAAGGCTCGCTGGATACCAATATTCCAAGGTGCGCCGCGGAATTCATTAGTTCGACCGTGTCTATTACCCATGGCCCGTCACGTATCACTTCGAGGTTAGCCGCTTCCCCTTCTGCCAGTTCAATGGTCCGGTCACCATCAAATGCCAGTATCCCTGGACCGGTCATCGTCACAGGTTTTCCGAGCGCCACCTTTTCAACTTCAATGACATTAATACTGTTGTATAGCCCTGGAGAAATAGGGAAAGTAATGCGCCTTCCTTCATTGCCACATTGTGCGAATACAGCGAAGTCATCAGTACTGTTGCAGGGCAGCAGAAAGCCCCCGATTGGAGAGATTCCTACAGAGGCAGGTTCTGCACGGGTGAGCAGCAGAGACACGATTTTTCCAGCCTCAAAGGGTAGCAGGCTGCCCAGGGTGTCATTGCTCAATAAAACTGCGTCGATCAGCGCAGTTTCTGAGACCCCTTTCCAGTTGATATGGATTTGTTTGCATCGCCTGCAGTGATCTTCGTGGCTCATTTTTCCACTGGCAATGAGCCCTGCTGCAGCGCCGGCGATAGAGGCCTCGACAAAAGCCGGGAAAACATTATTGGTTCCGGTAGATATGGGTAGGATGACTGCTTCCGGGAGGTTTTGGGCAACTATGCGGTTGGTCCCATCGCCGCCCAGAACGATGAACACCCTGCACCCAGCCTGCCACATTTTTTGTGCCGCAACCCTGGTATCCGCGTCCGTATGAGTTAAGGGCAGGTCGAGGATAGTTACCCTGTCCCTTTGTTGAAGGTTCTCAACCGCACGTGTACTGATTCGGTAGGGTTCTTTAGCCAGAAAGATCTGCTCTACTCCCTGGGAGAAAGCGCCAAGCACCAGTCTTGTCACCAGTTGCTGTTTTTCATGGTGGTTACTGGTACTGGCTCTTGCAGCGATCCGTCGTACATCTCTCCCGGACATGGGGTTGACCAGAATCCCCAGAACCTTTGAGTGCTTAGTTGACATGGCTCAGGCTCCTCGGTTCAGACTTTACGCCTAGACAGCCATTGGTGATTAAGCTCGAAGCTGCTGAAATACTTATATGGAGGAATCTTTGTCACAGGTGGACGTTCAAATTCAAAGGTTTTCGTGGATTCTGTCGCGGTATTTATTCGGTTCGCAGATTCACATAGGGCTCTCAGGTGACGATACCATGTTTAGCCACGAAGTTTGGCCTTGGGCGTGTAATATTCAGGAATTAGACAAGTTTACGTTGATAGAGCAAAATTGTAGGAATGCTCCTTTAACAAAGAGCGTCGAATAACAAAGATCAGGGGTGATTGGGCGGCCTTATGAAGAATCCGCTGAAGCGCTGGGATGTAGCTCTGACCCTCGTCATTTTCCTGTTTACGATTCCTGCGGAAAGATTTGAAATCTTCTCTTTTGTTGAAGATCAGACAATTTCTTTTCGCCATATTCTTCGCACATCGTTCGGTGACCAGGAATTAACGCGTTTGCGGGATGACATAATGATTGTCGCGCTGGATGAGGCGCTGTATGAAGAATATGGAAGTTTTCCGTTCCGGCGCACGGACCTTGGCAAGATCGCACAGATACTGGCAGGCTTTTGGGGCGAGTGTTGTTGCCCTCGACTTTCTCATGGATTTCAAGAGTTCCTACGGTGAGGACGAACCGACCGCGGAGATGTTCAAGACAGCTGATAATGTCCTGCTGGTTTCCTACGCAAATTTCGTGGGTGACAAGTTTGATCGATTGGCCTACCCCACCGAGGTTTTGAAGAACCAGGCGCGCACAGGCTACTCAAACCTTGAGCCCACCAGCGCCATTATAGATAACCTGGCACGCCTCAGAATCCACCCTGATATCACCATGGCGAAAGAAGGGTGGCCATTTGCTATCCAGGCCCTGAGCATGTATTGGGGGGCTGAAGCAAAACTTAAAGATGGCGTTCTTACGATCGGTGATGAGGTCAGCGTAGAACTGGATCAGTTTTCTGACATATATTGATTTCCCAGCTATAGACCCAGGAACCCGCTATTTAAGTGAAGGGCAAGCCGGATTTTCAGCGCTGGAGATCCTTGTTCTGGAAAACGTGGACCCAGATGAACAGGAAGAGTGGGAGGCGGTGTTTGCAGACAAGATCGTACTGGTGGGGGACACCTGGGAAGTTACTCACGATAAATTCACTACCCCCATGGGGCAGGCCTATGGAGTGGAGATCATAGCGAATACCATCAGTACCTTGATGAATGGAGCACCGCTCAGGCCAGCGGGGACTGGTGTTGAGTCGGCTGCCACCCTCGGGGTCCTGGTGTTGTTGCTGGTGACGGGTGTGATTCGGAGTTTTGCGCTGCGAGGAATGGCGACCCTTGTGGTCATGTCACTCTATGTGGCTGCCCTGACAGCAGCCTATATCTATGGGGGCCTGGTTGTTTCAATGACCTATGGCCTGCTGGCCGGGTTCGTCTGTGTGATTCTGATGAGCATTCGCCAATATTTGTTAAGCGAACAGATGCAGGTAGTATCCGCGGCCGATTCGGCAGAGAGTAATCGTATGCTGGGGCTTGCCTATCAGGGCCAGGGTCAGCTGGATGCGGCTTTTGAAAAGTTCAGGCGTTCTCCCCGTGAGGAAGCGACTTTCGAGCTGGTTTACAGTCTCGGCCTCGACTATGAAAGAAAGCGTCAGTACAACAAGGCACAGGCGAGCTATGAGTTCATTGCTGAGACAAATGCTGATTTTCGAGATGTAGAAAAACGAATCACCCGCTGTGAGTCCCTGGAAGATGCAGTAATGATGGGTGGTGCGACGGGGATGCTTGGTGCCACGATCGTCAATGAGGACGGTTCTGTTGAAAAACCAATGTTGGGTCGTTACCAGGTTGAAAAGGAACTGGGTAAAGGTGCCATGGGTATTGTTTATCTGGGCAAAGATCCGAAGATCAACAGGGATGTTGCTATCAAGACCATGGCGCTTGCACAGGAATTTGGGGACGATGAACTCAAGGAAGTGACGGAGCGGTTTTTCAGGGAAGCAGAGTCAGCTGGTAGGCTAAACCACGCCAACATTGTCGCTATCTATGATGCCGGTGAAGATAATGATCTGGCCTACATCGCAATGGAACTATTGAAGGGGTACGATCTGGATGCTCATATCAAGGAAGATGACCTATTGCCTGTTGAGAAGGTTATCCAGATTGTCATCCAGTGTGCCAAGGGGCTTGACTATGCCCATTCGCAAAAGGTCGTTCACCGGGACATCAAGCCCTCTAATATCATGTATGATCCTGATACGGGTGATGTGAAGATCACGGATTTCGGCATTGCCCGCATTACAGATTCAAGCAAAACAAGAACAGGGACGGTCTTGGGCACCCCCAACTATATGTCGCCAGAACAATGTATGGGTAAGAAGGTGGATGGTCGTGCGGATCTTTTCTCCCTGGGCGTGGTTATTTACCAGCTGCTAAGTGGCTCCTTGCCGTTCAAAGGAGATTCAATGGCTACATTGATGTACTCAATTGTTAATGACAAACCCATAGATATTAAGGCAGTGAAACCAGACATTAATCCAGCGCTGCGAAAGGTTATACACAATGCCATTGGCAAGAAGCCTGAGAAGCGTTATCAGTCGGGCAAGCAGCTGGCAGCACATCTGCAGGTTTGCCTGGAAAGGATGGGAATAAAACCCAACTCAGATGGTGAGCCGGAGGCAGCAGCCGAATGAACTTTCGTGGCAAGCTACAATTTGTCGCTCGAACCGATGTTGGGCAGGTCAGGGATCACAATGAGGATTTCATTACTGAGAATGAGAGCCTTGGGTTCGCAGTACTGGCAGATGGCATGGGTGGCCTTAGCGCTGGTGAGGTGGCCAGCTCGATGACAGTGCATCTGCTCGTTGACGAGTTGACCGAGTACAGGAAGGGGTCGTCACTCATTGCTGCAGAATTGAACGATAGTGCCAGTGATCTGCCAATTGAAGCACAGATACTGCGTAAAGCAGTTGAAAAGGCAAATGACGCTGTGTTTCACGTCTCCCAGACCCAGGCGCAATGCCAGGGAATGGGCACAACCGTGGTCGCTGCCTACTACTACAACAACAAGGTATCGGTCGCTCACATTGGTGATTCAAGAATGTACCGATTCAGGGCTGGGGTGCTGGAACAGGTGACTAAAGATCACAGTTATGTGCAGGAACTGATTGATAAGGGATTATTTACCAAGGAAGAGGCCAGGGTCTCGGACAAGAAAAATGTCGTAACACGTGCGCTGGGCGTTGCACCATTTGTTGAGGTAGAGGTTCACGAATATGATGTTGAAGCAGGTGATGTCTACCTGATGTGCTCTGATGGGCTGCATGATCTCGTCGTGGATAAGGATATAGAAAACTCAATGATTGAATTAGGTTCGAACCTCAATGAATTGGCTGCGCATCTCGTTAACCTGGCTAATGTCAGTGGCGGCAAAGACAATATTTCTGTTGTCCTGACTCGGGTGTTAAAGCCCTACTCAAAAGAGGGTGGGCTGCTTGGAAAAATTGTTAACTGGTTTGAATAAAAAAGAGAGACAGGGATTGAGAGCCTAATGACCCTCAGGATTATTATCTTAAAAGACGATAAGCCATTAGAACAGGTGATGATCAAAGGCGGTATTACGTCCATCGGCAGGAAATCGGATTGCGATATTTCTATCAAGGATCCGGCTGTTAGTGGCAATCACGCGCAGCTAAAAGAGACCAGTGATGGTTACCTGATTGAAGATCTTGGCAGTACAAATGGCGTGCACATATCGGGACATAAAATAACCCAGAAGATCCTCAAGAATGAGGACGTAATCATGATCGGCGAGCACCAGCTGAAGGTCCTGATTTCAGACACTGAAGCGAGCCAGGGGGCCCAGGATGTTTCCAATGCCGGATACCTGACGGTGAACGACGGGGCAAATGCTGGAGATCGCATTGACCTGAGCGAAGCGATGACAACCATTGGTGAACCAGGAGTTCAGGTGGCTGCGGTGTCAAAGAGACCCAAGGGGCACTTCATCATCCATGTGGATGGCGGTAAGAACAAGGATAAGGTTCCCCTTGTAAATGGTGAACCCACTGGTTTTAAGTCCAGGAAGCTTGAACCTGGCGATATAATCGAAGTTGCAGGGATTAGAATGGAGTATTGCGTCTAGATGTATGCGTCCCCTGATCCAGCAGGAATCAAGGCTACAGCGGATACTGGCAAATTTACCGGTGAAATGTTGAATTTGTGAACAGATTAACGTTTTGAGTGTGAACCAGTAGGCGTAAATGATCAGCCAAATTGTCTAGAATAGAGGCTGGTAAGAAACAGACAGAAAGGACTAACCTGCCGACATATGGGAGTGTTTATTTTGAGCTGCTGTACTAGGATGACTATTTATAAATACGAGTAGTATGGGGTTCTAGTTAGAGATGGTAGATAACCTCCAGGTAGAGAAGTCCGGGCAAATTATTGAAGGAGAAATTGTTATGAAACTAAAAACTATAGGCATTGTAGTGATGACCGCGTCTCTGTTGCTAGGTTTGAGTCAAACAACCATTGCAAGGGAACCCCCGGTTGCAAAAATGGTGCAAATCGAGGGCCAGGTGGAATATACGCGAAATGGCAAGCGCTGGAACCCAGTGCGCAGAACCAAATACCTTTTTCCGGGCTACAAGATTAAAACGGGTGCGAATGGGTCTGGTAAGTTGATCAATCAGCAAACGGGTGAGTCGCAGGAACTGGGCTCAGATAGTGAAATCGAAGTGACGATAGACGGTATAGCGCTGGTATCAGGAAATTTGACTGAGCCCCAGTCTGAGTCCGTTAGCGTCTTCCAGAGCCTGATGAACAAGTTTGCAAAAGCTCAGCGATACACGACGGTGAGACGAAGCCTTACTTCTAATGATGACAAGGTCTGTGACAACAAGGTTCGTACAATCAGGAAAATAAGTTTATCACCTGCTCACCCGGACCTGGTATGGAGAAACGCATGTCCTGAATTCTCCTACAGACTCATCATAGATGGAGCTGCAACAGATATATCCGCTCAGTCCACATCTGAAATGATTCGACATACGATCAGTGGCATCGAGCCTGGTGAGCATAGTTACCGGGTCGAAGTGCTGGACAAGGATGGAACCGTATATATTCCGCGCAAGGACAGCACCTTTGTCTGGGTGTCCGGGAAAGACGAGAAAGAAATGGTCTCTACACTTGATTCTTTGAATGATGATGTATTTATGCAAACGAATTACCTGGAAGAAAAAGGTATGTATGTTGCGGCAATGGATGCATATAGAGACTATTTCAGTGAAAATCCTGACGACAATGATATGCGGCCTCTGTTGATTCAATCATATAATGATCTGAAGCTAACAAATCTGAAGCAAAGTGAAGCGCGACTTTATAATGCTGTGCTGGAGGAAGACTACTAGCTGACAGGGGTAGTTGTGTAAAGTCCTCTCGGGAAATTTGCACACCGGGTTTCGAAGCAGGCTGTAAAAGCCCGCAAGTATCTTATAAGATGCTTGCGGGTTTTTTGTTTGTGGCTGGTCAGGTGTCAGTCGCACACTGATGTTTTCGAATGCAGCAATAACAATAGAGAATGATCATGGGTAGCAATACGAATCGGAAAGATGTTGCAGTCATCGTTTTTGTCTTTTTTCTTGCCATTATTTTTGAGTATCTTGAAGCATTTTCTCTCATCGAAGATGAAACCCTGTCCTACCGGCAGATACTGCGAAGCCACTATGCTGACCCAGAACTGACGAGTCCCTCTGAAGATGTCATTATTGTCTATACGGACGAGGATTTTTATTCAGACTATGACAAGTTCCCTCTTCGTCGGGTGGATCTATCCACAATCATAGTCCGCTTAAAAAATATGGGTGCCGCCGTAATTGGCGTGGACATGTTGCTCGACTTCAACAGCGCTTATGGCGAAGATCCGACACTGGCGGATGCCTTGAAGGAAGCTGGTAATGTGCTGCTCGTTTCCCAGGCAGAGTTCACGGGTGATGAATTTGTGGGCGTAAATACTGCTATTCAAAAATTTGAAGAACTCACTCAACCAGGCTATTCCAACATAAGTGCCAACAGTGCTATATCGGAAAGTATTGTTCGACTGCATGTCTATTCTGAGGTAGCGGATAATGAGGATATGTGGCCGTTTGCTGTTAAGGCTGTGTCAATGTTTCTTGGTGTAGAGCCAGAATTAACCAACGGTGACTTGACTATTGGTGATGATATTGTGGTTGGCCTGGATCAATTCAATGAAATCTACATCGATTATCCACTGTTGCCGTCTGGTCCTGAGGGAACCGCAAGACTTCATGAGGTTGTTGGAATTTCAGCATCGGACATACTGTTCGCTGCAGATGAAGAAGAACTGGAAGACCTTGCGTACCTTGTTGATGGGAGAATTGTCTTGATAGGGGAGGTTGCCGAGGTTGCTCACGATGAATTTGAAACACCCGTGGGTAATGTCTATGGGGTGAGCATTATCGCCGATACCATTTCGACTATCCTTCGCGGGGGAATACTGCAACCGGCGCCACTGTGGCTGGAACTGCTGGTAATCCTGATACTGATGGCTGTGTTCATAGCTACTCAATCTATGCAGGCGCCGCTGAAAAGAAACCTTCTGAGCCTCGGTGTGCTGGTCATCTATATTTCCGTTGCGGTAATGGGCTACATTTATATGGGACTGATCCTGTCCATGAGTTACGCGCTGCTGGCTTCACTGATCGCACTCGTCGTGGTCAACGCCCGGTTTTATTTAAATGAAATGGGTCAGAAAGCGCTGATTCGAGATGCGTTTGGACAGTACCTGTCTCCAAAAGTGGTTGCTGACCTCGTCAAGGACCCTTCTAAATTGACTCTGGGTGGTGAAGAAAGGGAGATGACAGCGTATTTCTCTGATATAGCAAAGTTTTCCACTTTTTCCGAAGCATTAACGCCAACTCAGCTGGTCAACGTACTGAACGACTACCTGACGGAAATGTGTAACATCATCATTGGGTTGGAAGGCACGGTAGACAAGTTCGAAGGTGATGCAATCATCGCATTCTGGGGCGCACCGACAAGACAGATGGATCACGCGAAACTGGCCTGCTTTGCCAGCATTGATATGAGTAAGGCGCTGATACCACTTCGAGACAAATGGGTTGCGGATGGTCGACCCAGCATTTCAGTTCGCATGGGGTTGAATTCAGGCCCAATGGTAGTGGGTAATATGGGATCTGCGCAGCGGATGAACTACACCATTATGGGAGACACGGTAAACCTTGCGGCCCGCCTGGAGGGAGCAAACAAGGCCTATACCTCAGGCACCATGATTTCGGAAGCGACCTATGGGGCTTGCCAGTCTGATGTTGATGTAAGGGAGCTGGATACTATCCGGGTTGTGGGAAAATCTGAGTCAGTGAAGGTATATCAGCTACTTGAACGCAAGAATCAGACCGCTGGAAATATTGCTGACCTGGTGGACAAATTCGAATCATCACTGGGGCTGTATAAGGATCGTAATTACAAGGATGCCCTTGCAGGTTTTGAAACTTGTCTGGAAATCGCAGCAGACGATGGCCCCGCCCTGACCTACGCGGAGCGCTGCAGGGGCTTTATATCGGAGCCACCAGTCGATGACTGGGATGGCGTATTTACGCTTGATTCCAAGGGGTAAACTGGATGAAGAGGATGCAGGCATGAGTGTTAAGGACGTCATCGAAAGTAAACTGGCCACAGTGCTTAGCCCTCGGCACCTGCAGGTCGTCAATGAAAGTGGGAATCACAATGTCCCTGATGGTTCTGAGTCACATTTCAAAGTTGTGCTGGTGTCAGATGATTTTGAGGGTGAACGGTTGTTACAAAGGCACAAACGAGTGAATCGAGTTCTGGCAGAAGAATTGGAGAATCAGATTCATGCGCTGGCACTGCACACCTATACAGCGAGTGAGTGGCAGAGTAAACATGGAGATGCACCCATGTCTCCCCCATGCAAGGGCGGAAGTGCCAAAACCCAGTGATAGGCGCCTTGACCCGAACCCGGAAGGTCTCCACATCGGGTGATGATTCCTGCTATGTGCGTCAGGTGACTGTTGCAGATCAGGAAATTGAAGTGACAATCAGGCGAAGCCGGCGCAAGACAATGGCACTCCATGTTTCACCTGACGAGTCAGTTGAGCTGCGTGTGCCGATGAAATGCCCCTGGGTCGAAGTTAATGCCTTCCTTGAATCGAAACTGAACTGGGTCGTAAAAGTCCGTGACGAACTGGCAAAAATGCCTCGCCGGGAAAAGCCGCAGTACACGGAGGGGTCATTCCATCCATATCTCGGTACTGATTATTCTCTGAGACTTATTAGAGGAAGGCCAAACCTCGTGGTTCAGGACCAGGGCGCTATCATATTGCGTTGTTCTAAACCCGGAAGGGAGCCCCTGGTAGAGCAGCATCTGAACCAGTGGTACCGGTCCCAGGCGAACAGTATCTTTCCCCTTCGAATTGAGGCGTGTTTAGCCCGGTTCAATGAATCAATGCCCTATAAGAAGATGACAACACGCAGGATGAAAGCCAGGTGGGGTAGCTGCTCACACAATGGAGAAGTTTGCCTGAATTCGATGCTGGTGCAGATGCCCGTTGCTGCAATTGACTTCGTAATCACACATGAACTGTGCCATTTGCGTCATTTTTCCCACAGCAAGTCGTTTTATCGGTTGCTGTCTTCGGTTATGCCAGACTGGAAGGAGCGAGAAAAATTACTCCTGCCCTGATTCATTCGGGATCAGTATATCTTCCAGCATGGGCCACAGGTCATCCAACAAAAGTGCCTGGGCTTCAGGGGTTGGATGTATGCCGTCGCGTTGCAGCAGAGATTCACTTGTGGCAACACCCTCGAGCAGAAAGGGCAGAAACGGGATATTGAACTGTTTAGCAACCTGTTCGAACAGATCCTCAAAGGCTTTGGTATAGCGTCGTCCATAATTTGGCGGTAGTACCATGCCGACCAGAAGGACATCTGCCCCCGAGGTTAGGATTGAATCAACCATTACCGACAGGTTCTGGCGAATCTTACCGATAGGGTAGCCGCGAAGCCCGTCATTTCCGCCAAGTTCGAGCACAACAAGGTTGGGTTGGTGAATTTGCAGTGTTTTAGGTAACCTAACCACGCCGCCGCCAGTGGTTTCGCCGCTGACGCTGGCATTGATAACTTGATAGTCCAGCTCTCTGGTGGCAAGCCGCTTGGTCAATAGATAAACCCAGCCTTGTTCCTGCTCCATCCCATAGGCGGCGCTGACACTGTCACCATAAACCAGCACTGTGCCGGTATTAGGTACGGAAGGGGATGGGTCGGCGTAACCACAGCCGGGAAACAGAAGTGTGACTATGAATATTAGAGATGTAAGGGTTGTACAAAGATTGGAAACCATGATTAAAACTGTTGGCCTTGGAAAAACCGTTAGTACTTCTGAGGGGCAGCTTACTATATTGAAAGGGATTGACCTGGAAATCAAGAAATCTGAGTCAGTAGCCATTATTGGCGCGTCGGGTTCAGGCAAGACGACTTTGCTGAGCCTTTTAGCCGGGTTGGACGTACCATCGCGTGGAGACATTTTCCTGGGAGAGCACGAACTAACCTCCCTGGATGAAGAGCAGCGAGCAAGAGTTAGAGGCCAGATGGTCGGATTTGTTTTTCAGACTTTTCAGCTGTTAAGTAGTCTTACGGCTATAGAAAATGTCATGTTGCCCTCAGAACTCAAGGGTGATTTGCATGCACAGGAAAAGGCCGCTGAAGTTTTGCGGCGAGTTGGACTGGAACATCGTTTTAATCACTACCCCAACCAGTTGTCTGGGGGTGAACAGCAAAGAGTCGCTATCGCACGTGCATTTGCTTCTACCGCTGAGGTGCTTTTTGCCGATGAGCCAACCGGGAATCTCGACACCGCAACGGGTGCGCATATCATTGATCTCATTTTTGAATTGAATGAAGAATTTGGTACGACCCTGGTGCTGGTTACCCACGATTCGAGGCTTGCTGACCGTTGTACGCGATACATACAGATAGATTCCGGTGAACTGAAAAAAAATGAATCCCTCAGTTCCTGATATGCATTTCTCCCTCGCACTAAGGCTCCTGTGGAGAGACTGGCGCGCCGGTGAGCTTACGTTGCTCCTGACTTCCCTGATCATCGCAGTGGGCACGGTCACGACCATCACATTGTTTGTTGATCGCCTGCAGCAGGCCTTACTCAAGGAATCAGCAACTTTTCTGGCAGCAGACCGGGTAATTACCGGTTCGGATCCGATCAATGGCGACATTCTGGCCCGGGCAGACGAACTGGGTCTGCAGCAGGCACAGACCCTCAGTTTCATGTCAATGGTCTTTTCAGATGATCGTGCGCAGTTTGCCTCGGTGAAGGCGGTAGATGACAATTACCCGTTGCGTGGCAAGCTTATAGTTTCCAATGCGCCCTTTGTAAGGGGAATACCCGTTGAATTTGGGCCACCAAAGGGAGAAGTGTGGCTCGAAAGCAGGCTACTGCCGTCCCTTGGCGTACATAAGGGGGACATTCTCGATATTGGTGTTGCCAGTTATCCGGTTGGTAATGTGTTGGTCAAGGAACCGGACAGGGGCAGTGGTTTTAACAGTGCGGGACCACGTGTCCTAATGAATATGGCGGACGTACCGGATACAGAAGTAGTCCAGCCAGGTAGTAGGTTGACTTACCGATACCTGTTCGCCGGGAATGCCGCAGCACTGGATGAGTTCGAAGCCTGGGCCAAACCAAAGCTTGGGGTGGAAGCAAGAATGTTTGGTGTAAAGGAAGGTGCTGCCGGCATAGGTGATGCCCTGGACAGGGCGGAGCGATTTCTGCTGCTTGGTGGTTTGCTCGGTGTGGTTCTTGCCGGTGTCGCCATTGCTCTGGCTGCACAGAGATACTCATTGCGCCACTATGACCATGTTGCGATTCTCAAAACCCTCGGCGCGACTCCCAATGGTATCGATACGATCTTCATCGTCATGTTCCTGGTTCTGGGTACCCTCGCAACTATCGCTGGCAGCGGTATTGGGTTCATTGTTCAGATGGGTGCCGTACAGATTCTGGAGCCGCTTATCCCCATAGAATTGCCGAACCCGGGCCTGCGCCCGGTGGGTCTGGGGTTGGTAACCGGGTTCATCTGCCTGCTCTCATTTGCTTTGCCTCCATTACTGAAATTACGCGCGATAGTACCTGTCAGGGTTATCCGGCGTGATCTTGGACAGGCGGGTGTGGCTGATCGAATGACCTATTTGTTCGCTATCTTAGGCACTATCGGACTGATGTGGTGGTATAGCAAGGATTTATGGTTGACCCTGTTAATTTTTACCGGCGGTGTTGCTGCTGCACTGGTGATGTCAGTAGTCGCCTATGGTCTGCTTCGTTCAGGCAGGATACTGGGTATGCAGGCGGGTAGTGCCTGGCGGCTGGCGCTGGCTGGTATGCAAAGGCGGGGTCAGGAAAATACCATGCAGATTCTGATATTTGGCCTGGCTATCATGTTACTGCTAATCCTTTACCTGGTTCGAACGGCACTGGTTGAAGAATGGCGTGCCCAAATCCCGGAAAATGCTCCGAATCATTTTGCGATCAATATTTCACCAGAAGATGTTGCACCCATGGATCAGTTGTTTCATGACAATGGTGTTGCGTCCCAACCACTGTACCCGATGATTCGTGGCAGGATTGTATCTGTTAACGGTCAACTTTCAACGGAAAGAGACAAACAGTGGCATAACGCTTCCGGGGGGGACGGACCCAGGGCAAGCTCAGGTCGGAATCTTACCTGGGTGGCTGATCTTCCCGATGACAACAGGATTGTTGCCGGTAAATGGTGGTCTGAAAACCATGAAGGACCTGCGCTCGTATCTCTGGAAAAGGATCTTGCGCAAAGCAATGGCTTTAAGGTTGGGGATAAACTGGTATTTTCGATTCAGGGCAGGGAGCTTCCTGCCGTTGTTGCCAGTGTGCGCACGGTCGCCTGGGATAACATGCAACCCAATTTTTACATTATGTTCTCGCCCGGTGCCCTTGATGATTTCCCCTCCACATACATGACCAGTTTTTTTCTGGAAAAGCATGAAAAACTGTTTCTCAACACTCTGTTAAGCCAGTACCCGACTATGACCGTCATAGAAGTCGATGCCATGATAGAGCAGATACAGACGATTATTTCCCAGGTCACGTTGGCCATTGAACTTGTCCTTGTATTGATCCTAATCTCGGGCGGGCTGGTGCTGCTAGCTAGCATCCAGGCGAGTATGGATGAACGGTTTAAGCAACACGCCATTCTAAGGACGTTAGGTGCCGGTCAGNGGCTGATCTTAGGGAGTCTGGCGATTGAATTTTGTGCCCTCGGCTTTTTTGCTGGCGTGCTGGCGACCTTTGGTTCAGAGATTACTGTCTATGGACTAGAGACAGAAATATTCCAGCTGGACTATGAGATAAATCCTGAATTGTGGATACTTGGGCCGGCAGTTGGCACGGTATTGATAGGCGTGGTTGGCACACTGGCCACACTGAAAGTTGTCAGAACGCCTCCAACTACGGTTCTGCGTGGGTTGTCTTAGTTAGCTCGTAGAATATGGTTTTCGAAGGCTTATGCAGACTTCTCTCCTAAGCGGCTAGCGGGCCTCCGGGTTCGGTGGGGACGTGTAGAAGTTTCAATCCGTACGGGACAACACTTACTTGAGAATCTTCCGATAAACTACCGTTGTTCGCAGAAGGTGACGGGACTCCCTTACTCCGCGGCTTGCGGCTCTCCGAGCTGCCCTCACTTAGTCAGGAGCCTCTTCGAGTCTCCTTCCATGCGCTCGGCACTGCGCCTGATAGCTGCGCAAGGGAATCCCGTCATCTTCTGCTGAGTTCCTAAGGTTTAGCAATTGTCGACAGGTTCTCTTTCCTATTCTGGCCCGGATCCCTCCAAGCTACCTATTTCGGCCGATCACTGTCACGATCTCAATGAATGAAGCTACTAGCATCTCCTGCCCTTCTTAATCTGAATCGCAGGTTGGGTAGCGCGAACGATGCCTGGAAACAGAGCGGAAGACTTGAACAGTTGTTTCTACGCAGCTTTCAGGCGAAGCGCTGAACGCGGAAAGGAGACCCAAAGGGGCTCCTGACCAAGTGAAGGAAACCCGGAGGGTCGCAAGCCGCGGAGGAGAGACAACTGTTCAAGTCTTCTGCGAACAACCCAGTTCAAAGCCGATGTGATCATCACTCCCTGTTTTTGTTTCCAGATTCAGGTCAGGCGATCTCAAGGTTCTGGATACCAGGAGCCATCGTCTTTCTTGCGAATCCAGGGTTGTGAATACCAATAATAGCGTCCTTGTTCACTCGAGGGCATGGTGCAGTTGTAGCGTGATCGGCCTACCGGGACATCCTCGAGGGGCAATACACGAAAAGTGGTCGTGTCCAGGGCTTCAATATCCATTTTCCCACCAGGTCCGTAACAGGTCAGTTCACCTGTTCTCCACTTGCCTTCAGTAAAACTGAGCACCAGTTCCGGACGCAGGTTGCCTGGTTCGAGTAGCGACTCAATGCTGGTTGGCCTGATTGGCATGGGGAGCGTTCTGACCTTGGTTTTGAAAGAGGCGAGCTCTGAATAATTACCAGCCAGCGGGAAGCGGGGCAGGGCGAGGAAGTTCGAATCTGCTCCCATGGCACCGCTCTGCTGGCCAAACCCTGTGTAGCCCAGGTTTGCAACTAGTGCCAGAATATCCTGGTTGTATTCCCCATAGGGGTAGGCGAACAGCCGGGGAGATTTTCCCAGGTGCTTTTCGATTTCCAGTTGTGCACCGCTTATCTCTTCGCCAATTCTTTGCTCCCGTTCCTCATCACTCTTGCCAGGTTCGCTTCGGAGCAGGTGCAAATGTGATTTCGTATGATTTGCAACAAGTGCACCGTTGTCGGCCATTTCGGCAAGTTGCTGCCAGTCTAGATAGCTCTTGGAGCTGCCTACAAGGTTCGTGGTAACAAAAATTGTGAAGGGAAAGTTTCTCGATTTCAGCAATGGGTAAGCTTTAGTGTAGATGCTGATATAGGCGTCATCAAAAGTAATTGCAATTGCGGTACCTGGAAGCTCCAGCCCGCTTTTTAGTGTGTCAGTGATCTGATCAAGGGGCAGGATGCTGAAGTTCTCATCATCAAGATGTTGCAAATGTGCGGCGAAATCAGTTGGTGTGATACTCGTGATGGCTGGTGTGCCCTCATCGACATGATGATATTGCAGTACGACCGCGGAGCCCTGCGTGGATATAGACGATGCGAGGGACAGTACAGCGATGAGTGTTCTAATCATTATATTTTGACGATTTGTCACAGGATTGGTTCAACTGAGACAAGGGAGTGTAGAATGGCGCGTTCATTAGAGTATCGAACAACGATATCTTTACAACAAGCTATGTCTTCACAACAAGCGATGTCTCCACAAAAACCAGGTTTTCACAACAACCATGTCTGCCATAGAAGCGCTTGACCAGAAGCAGGTCCGGAAGCGAAATAAACTCCACAAGCGACTGCGCCGGGAAACAGGTAGGGCAATTGCCGATTTCAATATGATCGAAGCGGGTGATCGGATCATGGTGGCTGTGTCCGGGGGTAAGGATTCACTGACGCTGCTGGATATTCTGATGAGCCTGCAAAAAAGGGCGCCCATTAAGTTTGACATTGTTGCCGTTAATCTGGATCAGAAACAGCCTGGGTTTCCAGAGTCAGTGCTGCCGACCTATTTCGAATCAATTGGAGTTGGTTTCAAAATACTGGAAGAGGACACCTATTCCCTCGTGACGGATATGGTGCCAGAGGGGAAGACCTACTGTGGTTGGTGTTCAAGGTTTCGTCGCGGCATTCTGTACAACTTCGCGAAAACGCACGGATACAACAAAATTGCACTTGGCCATCATCGTGATGATATCGTGGAAACGCTATTTCTTAATCTTTTTTTTGGCGGCAAGTTAAAGTCCATGCCGCCAAAATTGCATAGTGATGATGGCGACAATATCGTTATTCGCCCCCTGGCATACTGTCGAGAGAAAGATATAGATCGCTATGCAAATTTAGTGGGTATGCCGATCATTCCGTGTAACCTCTGCGGTTCCCAGGGTAACCTTCAAAGACCTGCTATCAAGGAAATGTTACAGGTCTGGGACAAGCAGCATCCGGGAAGGATTGAATCGATATTTCGTGCCCTAACGGATGTTGTGCCTTCTCACCTGGCTGATACATCCCTGTTTGATTTCGACTCGAAGCAGATTCGCCAGCACGGGGTCGCGCCGGACTCAGGCGAAGGGGTTACAGGGATTATTGCGAAATCTCACTAACTTAGGATTTTGAGATCCTTCAGGCAGGTCTGGATTTATTGCGCAGTACCAGTTGTGGGGCAGGAGCGCTGTGGCCTATGCCACCTGTTCAGTGTGCAGCTGCTGTATGGCACTGATGAAGTTTGATAATTCCTGGGAAAAGACCATCTGAAGAGGTTCGATCTCTCCATCGGCATTCTGCAAAAAGTGCTCGATATCCCTTGAAATATTCATCAGGCTGGTGGCGCCAAAGCTCCCTGCTACGCCTGCGATGTTGTGCACCAATCGCTCCGCCTTAACGTAGTCTTCTGTTACAACCAGGTTGCTCAACTCATCATCTGAATGTTGGTAGATTTCGATAAAAGTATCGGTGAGTCGATTAAGGAGTTCCAGGTCGTCACCATGGTTTCGAAGTGCCTGGCCAAAATTGATGCCACGGATTTCATGTCTTGGAAGTTTGGACTCGATATTTTCATCCGGTTGCACACCACCGATGACGTTGAGAAGCGTCAGTAGCTCTGCGAAATCAACCGGCTTGCTGAGGTAGTGATCAAAGCCTGCTTCCATTGCCTGTGAGACCTCTGTTTCGAGGACACCCGCGGACAGGGCGATCACCCTTGTGCCATTTAGGCTCTCATTAGAGCGGATCAGCTTAATGGCCTGTAGGCCATCCATCACCGGCATCCTGATATCCATTAGGACGACGAAAAAGGTATCTGATTCAAGTTTCGCGATTGCCTCTTGCCCGTCGTTTGCAACGGTCACCGCAAACCCTGCTTTGCTGAGAACTTCCCTTGCCAGATTCTGGCTGATGAGGTTGTCTTCCACCAGGAGTACCGGTTTGCCCATGAGACTTGTAGGCAGTGCTACGGGTGCCCCTGCTTTAGCCGCACTAATTGGTGCCTCGTCCCACTGCTCAACGATGACGGAAAAATAGAACCTGCTACCTTCTCCTTGTTTGCTCGTTGCGTGTATGTGCCCATTCATCATTTCAACCAACTTGCGAGATATTGAAAGCCCCAGGCCAGTACCACTGTCGGAAGGAGAGGATTTACCCTGGTTGAACGACTCAAAAATCGTCTCCAACTGGGAGCTATCAATCCCAATGCCCGTGTCAGCAACAACGAAATTGAAACATACTCTGCCATCCTTGAATTCAAGGACGTCCAACTCGACTTCTATTTTACCTTGCCGAGTGAATTTGAGCGCATTCCCCAGGAGATTGATGAGTACCTGTCCAATTCTGACTGGGTCACCAATGTAGCTGTTATCGGAAAACTGATTGTCGTCAGGCAATATCAATTCAAGCTCTTGCTCTTTTGCCGCCAGCGTAAAAAGATTCCTGAGGTCAGTAAACAGGGCGGGCAACTTGAAAACGGTTTTTTGCAAATCCAGTTTTCCGGATTCCACCTTCGATAAATCCAGGATATCGTTGACCACGCGCAGCAGGTGGTCAGATGAATTCCTGATAGTCTGCAGGTACTCATTTTGTTTTGTTGTGAGTGTGGTATCCAGTGCCAGATCTGTGTAACCGATAATGGCATTCATCGGTGTTCGAATTTCGTGGCTCATATTTGCGAGGAACTGGCTCTTGGTCTCAGTAGCTGCCTCTGCGAGGATCCGCGCCTGCTCTGCTTCTTCCCTTAATTTACGCTCTGAAATGCTAATAATTGATCCTTCAATATGCGTCTCACCTTTCTCCTCGACATAGACCAGTTGTGCCGACAGTGAAACCCAGAGCACTGACTTATCTTTCCTTACCACTTTTGTTTCGAATCCGACAACACGCCCTTTTGATGTTAACTCGTTTCTTATCAGCCTTAAGTCATCAGGATTGTCAAACCAACCGGTGGGGTCGGTTTTGTTATGTATGAGAATTTCTTCAGGGGAGTTGAACCCCATTAGCAGTGCTGCAGCGGGATTAATGTTTGTAAAGATTCCTTCATTGGTAATTTCGTATATCCCTTCGATCGCGTTTCTGTACAGGGAGAGATAACTGTTCCTTGAATCATTAAGTTGCTGGTAAAGCTTTGCGTTCTCGATTGCGATTGCTGACTGTGATGCCAAAAGTTTCAATACGGCGACTCTATCCTGGGTAAAGGCGTGGCTGGTGTGAAGGTTTTCCAGGTATATGATGCCAGTCAAATGTGACTTGCTTTGAATAGGTAGACACAGGATTGATTTTGGCTGATGGTTGATGATGTATTCGTCATGCGTGAATATGTCCTCATTGAGGGCGTCGTTTAGAACCAGATCTTCCTGGGTTCTGGCAACATACTGGATAACAGAAATCGGAAGGTGTTCAGACTCTTCCACTGGCATACGATCAAGGCTGTGTTCTACAGTAGATCCACTGTACCAGGTTGTGATTTCGACGATGAACTGGTCTTCCCTGTTGAGAATTAGGCTGGCACGATGGGCTCCGGCATTTTCCAAGCAGACCTGCATGAGCCTCTCCAGCAGACTTTCCAGCACAATTTCCCCGGCGAGAACCTGTGACGCTTTAATAACGGAACTAAGGTCGAGGAAATTACCGTATGTATGCACCCCATCTGCAGTTAGGTTGTTCCAATTTGACTTGCCGTCGAGGCTCCTCCCCGCCTGCGGAAACTGGCCACTTTCAATAAGTTCAGTGAATTCACTGTCCATCCACTGCACTTTTGTTGTTGCACCCCACCGTCGGTAGCTGTTCTTTGCCCGGCTAAGGTAGAACATCCCAAGATCACGCCTGTTTCTGTCAAGATAAAACCGGCCAGCTAACTCGTTGGCGAGCGCCTGTTCCTTGAGAAATCCATATTTAACCGCGTTCTCAATTGCCCGTTCATAGTGAGCCATTGCAGAGACATCATCACCGTAATACTTCGCCTTCTCTGCTTCTACGAGATGGTATCCGTGAAGGATATTTTCAGGTGCATGGTGGGACCATTTCCGTAACAGGCGTAGATTCAGGTGAAGCCGGCCGCGTAGTTTTAACTGCTTTTGATATGGCACGCTTCCCAGAGCGGCAATACAGGAAAGGCTTTCGTAAATTGTGAAGAACGGAACCGCTGGTGACGAAATTACAGAAGCGATCACTTTTCGCGCCTCAATGGCGAATACAAGCGCGTGCTCCGGGCGCCTGAATAAAAGGGCCAAGTACATTTTCAATATATACAGATTGGCAATACTTGACTCGTCGGTACTATCCTGAAGGTATTGAACCAATTGATTTTCGCTATAGATTTCTCCCTCAAGGAGCCAGGGTGTGTTGGTGGGTGTAATAAGGTTATGTACCGCTTGTTGATAGATTGAGCCCATACTGAGAATCGGTGTTTGGCCAAAGTCACTTGCTTTCTTGTTATTGATTGCCAGATTTGTTTCAAGGCTATTCAAGTCATGTCCCAGAATAAAGGCATTTGCAGAACTCGTTATTGAAGCGATAAATGCGAATTCAATATCCCCAGTTTCCATGCCAATTCGATATGCACGTGTGAGTGGTTCCAGGGAATATTTCAGGTGGTGTTTCCAGATGAGGTTGAAGTTGTTGGCGAGGGTGAGTGTCTTGCAGTGAACTTCGTGATTGGAATCGTCAAGGTTTTCGAGCGCAAGTTTTCCG
Source organism: Gammaproteobacteria bacterium (assembly GCA_002726655.1). Classification (GTDB taxonomy): domain Bacteria; phylum Pseudomonadota; class Gammaproteobacteria; order Pseudomonadales; family Azotimanducaceae. The sequence continues at coordinate 3,351 of PBRP01000080.1, read as the reverse complement.
AATCGATAGCCGGTATCTATCCTTCCAAGATACGCGATCAACAATGAACCAAACATGGGGAAGGCAAAAGATGATTCAGGAGCCATGCCGTGTTCTAGCGATAGCTCGGTCATTTTGAGAATAAACAGGGCTATTCTGGGGTCTCCGGACATATATCCCGCGTGACACAGAGTCATGAGTATGCGCATGGCAGCCAAAAGCTGCTCATCGCGCATTGGTTCGCTCTCATCCAGCGCTTCCCGAGCTATGCGAGCTGTCTGCCATAATAGCTTTATCACCTGGACTATAGTGCCGGGGCGAAAATGTTTAGGTACCTTGACCTCCAATATTTCAAGCGCCTTATGGCCTACTGTTATCGAATCGCTCAGATTGTTTGAGGCAATCAGGCACTTGATTTCTATCTCGTAGATCCTTGATTTATCAAGCGGGGTCCGCGCATGGTCGAGTGCCGTTTTTGTCAGCAGGTCGAGTTGACTGATATCTCCGCAAAGATAAGCTGTTTCTGCGGCCTCCAGGTATAGGGAAATGGCGAGGTCGTATTGTGCCCAGATGTTCTGGCCGTATAACGCGATAGCAGTTTTGAAATACTTAAAAGATGATTGGAAGGCGGCAGACAGCTTAACGCGACGACCGGCAGCCTGGTTTAATTCTGCCAGCCTGTTCCTATCGATTCCCGTGCTTTCGGGTGAGTCAAAACTATTGTTCAGCTGGTTTACGATATCGAAGATATTGGTATCAGGCTGGTCTGATCTCAGGAATGACTTTCCGATATTGCTGTGTATTTGCCGTCGCTGAACACTTGAGAGTAACGAATAGGCGGCTTGTTGGATCCTCTCATGGGTAAATTGATAGTAAAGCTCTTTGCTTGTTTGGTTAGGATTGCCGGATCTACTGAGCAGGTAGCCATCTTTCATGGCCTGAGAGAGCCTGGCTGATGTTTCCGAAAAAGACAGTCCAGACACACTCTGGAGTGTACCCAGGTCAAATTCGTTTCCTATACAGGATGCAATCTGTAGAAGATTGGAGGTGGNAGGATCCAGCTGCCGCATTCGGTTAGCCAACAAAAGGCTAACGTTTTCAGATGGGGGCTCGCCCTTGATTGAATCCAGTTCCCATTCCCACTCTCGGTGCTGTCTGTTAAACCTCAAGTAACCCTTTTGGTGAAGTGCTAACAGGAATTCTCTTACGGCGAGTGGATTACCACCTGTTTTTGAGAACACAACCTCTGCAAAATCTGTTGTTTCTTCAGGTGATCTGAAAAATGATTCCGAGATAATCGTGGCGATACTGTCAGTGGATATATTCTCTAGTGTTATTAGGTTGATGTTTGAATTGGCGGTGACGAGTTTCGATACTGCCATCCTGGTTTCATCATTAGCTGCTAACTCTTTAGTGCGGTATGCGCCTAAGAGAAAAACATAAGGGATATGTGACTGGCTGAATAGTGGTTCAAACAACTCAATTGATGCCTGATCAACCCAGTGAATATTATCCAGGCACAGGACGAATGGTTGCCCCTTGGAACAGACAGCTTCCACCAGCTGGAAAATCCCCTTGACCAGTCGGTTCTTGGTTTCGATGGGGGATAAGGGCGGATTGTAGTCCGCCGGCTTGATTACCAGGTTCAGCTCGGGTACCAGGCTCAGCATAAGAGATTCATAGCCTGAGAGTGCCGCCCTGATTTTGTCCCTGGTTTTCGGAAAATCTGGCCGGCTGAGTAGTTGCTTGATTAGATTGCCCAGTGCGCTCGACAGGGCGCTGTAGGGCACTTGCAGGTTAGCAGGATTGTGGCGGCCGACTGCCAGGAAACCACCGCTGTCAACAATATCTTTCCCCAGTTCACGAATCAGGGAGGATTTTCCGACGCCTGCTTCACCGGTGCAGATAATGGCTTCGGTACCGCCATTAGCCGCCGAGTTTAAGGCCTGGCGCAGTATCTTGAGCTCATCGGACCTTTCCAACAGACGTTCAGATATGTTGAGTTGCTCTGCAATGTCATCCAGGGCAACTTCAAAATCGAGTTCCCTCACGTCTAACCTGCCTTCACTCATTAGCTCCAGACAGCGGGACAGATCTTGCTGGATAGAAAAGGCGCTTTGGTATCTATCCTCCGGCATCTTTGACATGAGCTTTATGGTAATTCGTGACAATGCCTTTGGGATATCGGCATTTATTTCTTCTGGTTGCTGTGGGTTCTTCGCAATGTGGCTATGTATCAATTCAAGTGGATCAGTGGCTACGAAAGGGAGTTGTTCTGTGAACAGGTGATACATGGTTGCGCCAAGAGAATAGAAATCAGTGCGATAGTCTATGGAATGATTCATTCGTCCGGTTTGCTCCGGCGAGAGGTAGGGAAGTGTCCCCTCCAGTGCGCTATTTACCTCAGTTTTCAGTGAAGCTGAAGAAAGGGCAGTAGAGAGACTAAAGTCGATAACTTTTAGTGAACCTGTGCTGGCGTTGTAGATGATATTGGATGGATTAATATCCTTGTGTACGACTAACTTTGAGTGGATGTGGTCAAGGGCAGCAGCTACAGAATGGGCGATATTTGTGAATTGTTTCAGGTCGAGACTTTGCTGATCAATGTGGTCCGCTAGTGATACGCCTTGATTGTTTTCAGTTACCAGGATTGGGGAACCGTTGTGATCAATCAGGTCGAACGCCTTGATGACAAACTCAGAATCAAGAGCCTGCAATATCTCAAATTCATTTTTGTACTGGGCTACGAGATCAGGTGAGCTCGATTCGGGTCGAAGTTGGCGAAGTACGACTTTTCTGCCATTACCTTTGTGTGTGGCTGAATAGACCAGCGACCTGGCGCTCTGATGGATTATCTGCAGGTTGTTGTAACCCGGAACGGAAATCATAAGCGCTATCTTTAGAATATCCGCATATCTTACACCAGGGCATGGCTTCACAGAGTGAAACATGCCGCCGGCAGGCGAATTGCGGAGCAAATCGCCGAGAGGCAGGGCATGGCTTCACAGAGTGAAACATGCCGCCAGCAAGCTATTTGCGGTTATGAAACCACTGGCGCAAACAGGTACCCGGTGCCGTGTATTGTTCTTATGAAGGTGATATCTGGCTCGAACTCCCTGAATTTGCGTCTAACCTGGCCAACCAGTACATCAATGTATCGGTCATCAGGGTACCATTCCCTGTTGCNTATCTTGTTCATTAACTGATCCCGGGTCATCACCTCACCAGCATTTTCGATCAGTACCAGCAGCAGGTGAAATTCACCAGCAGAAAGTGATTGCAGGTCATTTTCCGGGGTAACAAGTTGTCTTTTGTTCAGGTCGAGGACCCAACCTTCAAACTGGCGGGTAAACCCCTTCTCTTTTTGTTTTT
>PBRP01000002.1 GCA_002726655.1 Gammaproteobacteria bacterium | reverse complement strand
GAAACCAGGCGCTTGCATCATCGCAAATACGCCGCTTAATATAAACAACCAGATGAGACAGAGGCTCCATTATATCAAATTAAAGGCTGGGCCAAAAACTCTGACGACGGATAATATAAATGAAGCTCGCAAGTTTTTATTCTAACGGAAATGATAGCTACGGTGTTGTTGTAAAAGACGGGATCGTGAATATAGGTTCACGTTTGGGCGATCGTTATGCTGATCTTCGCAATGTTTTGGAGGCAGATGCGCTTGAAGAAGTTGGCAAATTAGCAAACGGCAAGGCGCCGGATTTTGCTTTAGATGCGGTGACCTACCTCCCGCCGGTTACGAACCCGGATATGATTATTTGTATCGGTGCAAATTACAAAAGTTTCTTGGAAGATGTCGGCGAAACACCACCGGAGCAGCCAACTTATTTCCATCGCAGATCTTCCGCACAGGTCGGCCACAATCAGCCCATCATTAAACCGGCAAATATGGAGTTGATCGATGCTGAAGAAGAACTGGCCGTGATCATCGGTAAGGGCGGCCGAGGGATTAGCGAAACCGATGCCCTGTCAACCGTTGCTGGTTACGCCATCTTCAATGAGGGAACTATCTATTCTGAGATGCGGCGTAACGGCAAGGTATCCCATTCAACGGGTAAGAATTTCGATGCCTGCGGGGCTTTCGGTCCGTGGATGCTGACGGCCGACGAAGTGCCTGACCCGACTAAGTTACACATCACACACAGACTTAATGGCGAAATCATTCAAGATAGCCCGGTTTCAGATATGCACTTTTCGATTTCGAAACTTATATCTGATATCTCATCATTCTCGACGCTGAAACCGGGCGACGTGATCGTGACCGGCACGCCGGTCGGTATTCAAGAGCGCCGAAGAGCAAAAAAATTCCTTAAGCCTGGCGATATCATTGAGATGGAAATTTCAGAAATCGGTGTTTTGCGAAATCGAGTTGAGGAACGCTGACATGCCTGGATTGGAGTTCCATCACACCAGTCTCTACGTTTATGATATGGCCAAGATGGTTTATTTTTTTACCCGGGTTATGGGTTTTATAGAATCAGATCCAACACCTGAAGGCGAAGCATATCCGGATACTGTCTACCTAACCTGTGATTCCACCGAATTCGACCAACTCGTATTTATTGGCGGCAGGCCAAAAATTGAAATAGGTAAATCAAATCTTCAGCAATTGTCTTTTTTTGTCGATTCCTTAAACGAAGTTAGAGAAGCGGAAAGAATCCTTAAAAATGAGCCGGAAGTGACTAATATTATTCCGCGCTGCCATGGCAATGCGTGGTCGGTCTATTTTCAAGATCCGGAAAATAATCGGCTGGAGATATATACCTCAACGCCTTGGCAATGTTCGCAACCGCATGGTTGGGATATTGATCTCTCATTGAGCGACGAGGAAATTCACAAGATCACATTTGCAGCTGTCAAAAAAGACCCTACGCATCAGCCAATTGCTGAATGGGGAGCCATAGTTTCCTCAAAATTATAATTTTATGTGGAACAATCTAAAAAGGACTATTGGATTGAATCAAAGACCGAACGCACAATTTGCACATATCGGATTGGCCGCATTTGACTTTGACAAAATGGTCAAATTTTACACTCAATTTTTTGATTTCAACGTTTCTGACCTCAAAACCGAACCTCCAGGTCGAAAGGCAGCTTGGCTGACCGGGGATCCAAACCAACATCATCAATTTGTTATAGTTTCGGGTAGACCTGACGACGCAAAATATAATCCGGTTGATCAAATTTCTTTCCGCACAAATTCACTTGCTGATGTAAAAGCGTATTGGCGGGCAGCGCTCGAAGAAAATATCGAGATTCAAAAAACCATCACCCATGGCAACGCGTGGAGCGTCTATATCAAGGATCCAGAAAACAATCGGGTTGAAATATTTGCCGACACGCCTTGGCATGCCGCGCAACCATTCGATATCAAACTGGATTTCAATCTCTCCGACGAAGAGATTTACCAACAAACTGAAGAAATTATCAGGAACCAATCCTCGACGGAACTGTTTGTGAATTGGCGAAAGAAAACAGCGAAGAATATGAATTTAAGCGATTGGCCGATCAAGGAATGATGCGTGAGCTATTTGGCATTTAAATATCGTTTGTGGAAATCCGTCCAACCGACACTAGTGCTGGCAGCTGAGTATTAAAGATGGCCGGCTTTGCTATAAAGCGCGTTGGGCATGTGGGCGTCTGGGTCGATAATTTGGAAGCCATGACAGACTATTATCNGCGAGTCCTGGGCTTTTTGGTATCTGACCGCATCGAGGACGATAAAGATCAAGTNGCCTATCTCACGCGGAACGCGACTGAGCATCATCAAATGGTTTTTGCGGTTAGCAATAGGGGCGTCCAAGAGAGCGCATCACTTCANAACATTTCCTTTAGCATTGATTCTCTCACCGAACTGAAAGATGCTTTCGAACTGCTGGGTGAAGATCAATCGACTNCAGAAGTTACTGCAGTAGATCACGGTAATTCNTGGTCGGTACATTTTAAAGATATCGAAGGCAACAATTGTGAAATTTTTTGTCTTACGCCGTGGCGTGTTGCAAAGCCTTATGATGAACCGCTGGACCTTTCTGTTTCAGTCGAAGAAATAATCGAGAAAAGTAAAGAACTGGCGTTTGCCCGCGAAGGCACAAATCCGTCGGATGTTTGGCAAACAAAGACAAGACNGAGGTTAAAAACAACATGAGGAAACCGTATCGGCGCATACTGTTCGGCATTACAAAAAAATAATTAACCCTACTAATATTAAGTGATTTGATGACTTCGGGAGTTNAATGCTGTTAGAATATCAATGTTGTCTTAATTGTTTTGGAGGAAAAAATGAAAAAATTTATTGGCTGTATTGGCCGAGTTTTATTGATTCCAGTCGTGGCGCTTGTCGTTGCCCTGGCTTGGTCCACCACGAACACGATGGCGGCTGATGTATCATTCAAGGGCAAAACGATTACCATTTGGATGCCATCAAAAAGTGTAGGTATTCGCCTATTTCTTGAGATGTGGAGTGGATATATTTCCAAGAATTTGCCGGGTAATCCGAAGATGATCGTCAAAGGCAAACCTGGCGGTGGCGGATTGGTTGGCGTCAATTTCCTGTATAACGCTGTCAAACCAGACGGCCTGGCAATGGGTTATGCCGCAACTCCGGCGATGATNGGATATGCGACCAATGCACGGGGCGTTAAATTTGACCCCAATAAAATGTCGGTTCTTGGTATTCAACGCCAAAACTGGGTAGCTCTTTATGGTAAAGCAGCCGGAATCAAAGGTCCCTTTGATGTTAAAAATGCACCCGGNGAATTAACCTTCGCAGCCAGGACCAAAAATCATCTGACGATGGCAACTCAGCTGGTAATGGATGCGGCCGGTGTAAAATTCCGGATAATTGAAGGATTTGGTCCGCCTTCGACGATGTTTCAGGCTATGGGCAGTGGTGAAGTTAAAATGGCTTATACGAGTCTGCCAGGATACGTCCGGGTAACNGACAATTTGAACAGCCTACAAATCTACCCATTTTACCAATATGGCGATATNGATGATAAGGGCAATGTCACCCGGGATAAGAACTTCCCNAATGTTCCAACCGCGGTTGANCTCTATGAAAAATTCAATCCGAAAGGCATTGGCTCNGATGATCATAAGGCCGTGAAAACGGCNGTACGAATTGTTGCCGTTAACCGNACNTTTTGGTTGCCGCCAAAAACNGANCAGAAGATTGTCGATATTTGGCGNCACGCGGTTGAANCCGCAGCGAATGATCCGGAATTACGNTCGAAATACCGCAAAAANTTCGGTGCACCNTTTAAGTTCGGTAATTGGAAACAGGCGCTNAAAACGATCAAATCAAGCATCGCAGCTCTCGACACACCNTATTTCCAACCGGGTGGNAAAGGGTTTAAGCTGATGTATAGAGGNAAAAAAAAGGGTAAAAAGAAAAAGTAGTNCCNTTTTAAANATTTTTGGATTTGTNTAGTTAACCAGAAANTGCCGTGGGTGAGATCGAATTTATTNTAACGGCTGCCGGCNCAGGATTAACTCNAATCTTCACTTGGGATATNTTCCCGATGATGATGGTGGGTATCCTNGTCGGCATGTTCGTCGGNNTNGTGCCCGGTCTCGGTGGACTGGTCGGGTTCGCTCTGTTGATCCCGTTCTCNCTCTCAATGGAACCGCTNNTTGGGCTTNCNTTTCTGCTGGCNATGAGTGCCGTGACGACGCAAACCGACACCATCCCTGCTGTCATCCTCGGTGTCCCNGGGACGGCAGCGGCGATGGCAACTTCATTNGATGGNTACCCCCTGGCCAAGAAGGGCCANGCCGGGCGCGCCCTNTGCGCATCCTACTATGCCAGTATATTTGGNACCTTGGTNGCGACNGCNCTGTTTCTANTGTTTCTGCCCATTCTCCGAGCNGTAATNTTTGCCTTTGGACAACCNGAGTTTTTCATGCTGGTCATGNTGGGANTAATTCTAGCCGGCTCCTTGGCNGGCAATTCCCTGGCCCGCGGGTTGATTATGGCNGGTTTTGGCCTGCTGTTATCGACGGTGACATTGGAAACCAGNACGGGNGANCCGCGTTTTGCCGGTGATATAATATATTTATGGGAAGGCGTCCCNTTGCTTCCGGTTATCTTGGGAATATTCGCNATNCCNGAGGTCATCGACCTCGCACGACGACANTCNTCGATNTCNGAGACTTCCTACGACACTCGTGTTTCNGGCTTGTGGTGGGGTTTAAGAGANTGCCTGGAAAACTGGTGGCTAATNGTTAAAGCNGGAACCTTGGGTACGATTGCCGGATTTATNCCNGGNCTCGGCGGCCAAGTAGCCGAATGGATGGCTTATGGCACNGCAGTGGCTTCAGATGANGATCCNAAATCCTTTGGCAAAGGCAACATTCGTGGTGTTATCGCCCCCGAAGCAGGAACAGCAGCGCAAAAACCTGGCGCGCTCATCCCGACCATTACTTTCGGCATACCGGGCAACGGGGGCATGGCGATCCTGTTGGGCGTTTTCATGATCTTGGGATTACGACCCGGACCGGAAATGGTAACAACCAAGCTGGATGCAACAATGATGATGGTTTGGGTCATTGTTGTTGCCAATATAATAGCCGCTATTCTCGCCTTGTTTTTGCAAAAATGGCTAATTTTATTATGTTATTTGCGCTCATCCATATTGGTTCCTTTGGTGCTGGGAACGATGCTGGTCGGTGCGACGATGGCCAATCAGTCCTTTGGTGATGTCGTTTTATTCTTCTTGTTTGGCATCTTCGGCTATGTGTTTAAACACGCGGATTGGCCACGAGTTCCCTTGATTATGGGTTTGATTATGGGGAAACTTGCAGAGCAATATTTATTCCTTTCAACTAATTTGCACGGTTTTAAATGGCTTACGGACCGGCCAATCGTCTGGGTTATCGGAGCAGTTACCATAGCCGTCGTGGTAGTTCCGGCGATCAGGAGATATCGCAAAGCCAAATTAATAGCTGACGGCCTGCCCGCAAATCAGTCGGCATCAGGGGAGGATGACTGATGAATATATCGCGGCTTGTCGATCTCCTCTTGACCCTATTCTTTGGCTTAATCGGCATAGCTGCAATAATCATGGTCGGAGATTTTCCGTTCCGCGATCAATTGTTTCCGGTAGTCGCTAGCATACTCATTATCATATTTACGATTGGCTCGGGCGCGACCATTATTCGTAACATGCGCCTGGGATTAGATAATGGCGAAGATCAGGAGAATATAAGACCCAGTGAGGGCCGCGCAGGTGATGGTATCCTGGGCGTTCAACAAGATTTTAAAACTATTCGACGAATAATTGGCTTAATTACCTTGCTTGTCCTTTTGGTTTTCCTCATCGGCCACATGATCGCCATCCCTGTTTTCATTTTTCTTTATATGAAATTAAACCGGGAGCCGCTTTGGATTTGTCTTGTGAGCGCTGGTGGATTTTATGCTTTTACCTGGGCAGTTTTAATCGAAACGATGAATGTTGCGTTCCCTGTACCCTATCTTTTCGATTGGTTGGGATTATGACCGACAAGTAAGACACCGCAAATTAGCGCAAGCCCCATTTCACTCACTATTATTAGCTAAGAATAGGAAAGCCCCAATGTCTAAGAAAAATGATACGCGAGACGACCAAATGACTGTGGGCGTGTTTTTTAAAAACACCGGCCATCATATTGCCTCCTGGCTGCACCCCAAGGCGCAGCCGGACGCTGGTATCAACCTTCAGCACTATATTGATTGTGCGCAAAAATGTGAGAAGGCCGGGCTTGATTTTATTTTCTTCGCCGACTCGGTAGCCGTGCGCGACACCCCGCGTGAACTCCTCAGTCAAGTGTCTCAATTCACCGCCTATTTTGAGCCGATCACCTTGTTGTCTGCCCTATCGATGGCAACCGAACGTTTGGGATTGGTATGCACGGCAACGACAAGTTTTAGTGAACCCTATAACATCGCCCGCATGTATGCCTCGCTTGATCACATCAGCAAGGGGCGGATCGGCTGGAATGTTGTAACCTCGGGATTGGGCGATGTTGAAGCGCAAAATTATGGGCTTACGACCCATTATGAACATGATGAGCGCTATGACCGGGCCCAGGAATTTGTCGAATGTGTGCTTGGTCTTTTGGATAGCTGGGAAGATGATGCTTTCCTTTATGACCGGGAAGCCAGTCGTTTTTTCGATCCTGAGAAATTGCATGAGCTTAATCATGACGGCAAATTCTTTAAATCTCGTGGCCCCTTAAACGTGCCACGCTCACCGCAAGGTCATCCGGTGATTTTTCAAGCCGGCTCATCGAACGCCGGGCGGGAATCAGCCGCCAGATTTGCCGAAGGAGTATTCACCGGCTATTTGACGCCAGAATCTTCCGCCGACCACTATAAAGATGTCAAATCCCGGATGAAAAAATATGGCCGAACTCCTGATCAAATGCGGATATTACCGGGCTGCACCATATTCTGTGGAACAACCGAAGCAGAAGCCAAGGAAAAAGAAGAATATCTCGCCTCATTGATCAACCCAGATGTCGGTGTGCAATATATCGCCACCATGACAGGGATAGACCTTGAAGGTTGTTCACCTGATGATGAATTACCCGACCGCGAAAGTGTTAGAGCTTCTGAAGGTACCAGAGACAATATCATCGCCCAGGCACGCCAGGAAAAAATGACCATTCGCCAACTTTATATGCGACTCGCCGGTTCGCACGGCAAAATGACAATGCGCGGCACACCGTCACAGATTGCTGACCAGATGCAAGACTGGTTCAGCAATTATAGCTGCGACGGGTTTATCTTTCAGCCGTCCTATATGCCGGGGGATCTAGATGACATTGTTGAATTGGTTGTCCCTGAATTACAAAACCGGGGATTGTTTGCTGAGGAAAGTAATGGAACGACTTTACGTGAACATCTTGGGCTGGAGCGGCCTGCCAACCGCTATGCGGCGGCGACATAAAATAACGCCGGGTTACCCCCAGGCGACAAAAAGCGGCGAGTGCTTAACTTCTGAGACATACATCGCTTCTTCAGGACAGTCTTGTTGGCAAAAATAACAGCTCATGCAGTCATCAGGATATCGAATCACTGCTTTTTCCTTTTCTTCATCCATTCTGATCACGTCCACCATGCAGCTGTCGACGCAAATACCGCAGCCATTGCATAAAATGGGATCTATGTTCTCAAGACTCATTTTGAAAAATTCCTATAAATTACTTACTCACCTGGAAACCTGATCGGATATCTTTCTTCATAGGGTATCGTTTGGTCTGGCCACCATTTTTCCGGAATGGGTTCTTTGGTGAGTGTCATCTCACCGTTTTCCTCTTTAATTTTCACCCAGGCCAACCATTCTTTATCATCTCTCAACGGATAGTCCTCGCGGTAATGAGTTCCTCGACTTTCTTTTCTAAACAGCGAAGCGCGTAATTTCATTTCAGCACTCAGCACCATATTTTTCGTCTCATGCGCCAACCTTAGTTCATGGGCATCTCGCGCGGAAAGCTTTGGGACGACCCGATCACGCATAAACTCAATCTGCGTAAGTGCGGATAGCATCCGCTCTTCGCTTTTCACATACAAAATCCAATACGGCATCATCGTGTTTTGCAAAGCCTGCGTGACCCAATTCGGCGAAAACCCGCCGGGCCGATCAATCGGCGCTGATAGTTCTTTATTCGCCCGTGTGATTTCTTCTTCAGCCACCACCGGAGAGTTTTTTTGCGAAGCATACTCTGCAGCGGCAATGCCAGCTCTGGTTCCCGTGGAAGAACAATACGCAGTTGAGAATCCGATATTGGGATAGCGGGCGCCAACCGGCCTGGCGCCTAAGCTGTCACCGGCAGCATAAAGTCCCGGTATTTCTGTTTCACATTTGGTACTAGTGGGCCATATGCCCTCCGTATTATGAACTGACATTCCCAACGAACTGCCGAGCACCATCCGGACCTTGCCGTCTTTCTCAGCTTCCAGGTCGAGCGGATTTCTCGGTTGGCCTTCCGGACCGGCAATTAAATTATGGTAGGCAGCTTCGCCACTACCAAATTGCCAGTAGATCGGTGCCCGACCGGCATCCGCTTCAAATACATCCTCAATCCAAAGTGTTACCGTTTTACCATCTGAAATCTGATCACCTTCGGCATTCACTTTTTTCGGCAACCCGCCATAGTCATCTTTTTTGGATAGGGAGATATTTTTATTTGGGCTCCATTGCCAGGCTGGAAATTCTGCCCGGGACGGATGACAATCATTCCACTCTTTGCCGGTTATTTCGGCACCGACTCGATAGGCCATCGCCTCACCATCACCGGTGATCACATGCAGAGGTGTGCCGTTAGGTTTAAAAGCGGCAGAACCTGCCGTCATTATTGTTGCTTTTGCTTTGACGATAATTATTTCCTGGTCGTCGATGGTAAAGCCGATCGCTCCGACGAGTTCATCATCCTGCTTGAGAAGATCGGTAACCATCACGCGGTCAACAATGTTCACACCAGTTTTCAAGGCTTGCGTTCGATAGATTTTTGCATGCTGTCTTTGGTACATTCTGATCGACTGCATAGGGTTCTTGGCCATTTCTTCCGGTTCCCGGGGCGGCCACCAGACAAATTCATCGTCGTCATATTTGTAAAACTTCACACCCCATTCGACCATATCCTGCCAGCGGGCATAGGAATCTTTAAAGGTAAGCTCGGTCCATTCAGGGTTATTCATGTACTCGCCAACATGGCTTACCTGGTTCATCCAGCCTTCAAGATCATGTCCGAACTCAGGACTGAAAACGCCAAAATGCTTGGCAAAGGGTGTCTCCCCTGATTTGCCGACATACCCTTTGTCCAGGAGCGTCACCTCTGCCCCCTGTTCTTTGGCTTTGATCGCTGCAAAACAACCAGCGATGCCGCCGCCAATCACCAAAACATCGGTTTCAATCACACGTTCTTGGGACATTAAAATTCCTTTGGCTTTACGGCTTACACATTTTAAGAAATTGATACAGGATAGGTGATATCGATTCCCCGCTCCGGGCAATCCATCCAACAAATGCCACAAAACCAACATTCCTCTTCATACGAAACTTTTGGTTTTTTAGTTTCTTCGTTCCAGGTAAACACATCCTGGGGGCACACATTGTAACAAATCTTACAGCCGTCACAGGTCGCTAAATCTATCTTTATATACATTTCATTTATTTCTCCAAAAAGCTCCGATACCAGCTAGCTGGCAGCATCCGCTGTCTGTAACTCTGCCTTCTCTTCCTCCGCGTCCTTTAGATACTCGGGTTTCAAAGGTATCGGCTCCCTCAATTCAATAATTTCCTTGCCGTTTTCGATTCTCTGAGAGAAAAATTTTCCGTCCATGTCCGGGTCGATATCGGGATAATCCGATCTGAAATAATTGCCTCTGGTTTCCTTGCGCTCAATGCAGGCTTTGATATGAACTTCGGCTAAATCTAGTAAATTACGGCATTCCAGGTAGCCGGTTATGTGATGTGGAGTTTCGGCTGATAGTTTGCCCAGCCAATCTTTAAGACTGCCAAGTCTTCTAAGACCTTCCCGCAATTTTCCTTCGGATTTGAACATGCCAACATAGCGTTCACAGATATCGCGGATTGCCGATTCCAATTCGAGTGGTTCGACACCTTCTTCAACGGCCAGCGGTGCCAAGGCAATTTGCTTTTGCTCCTCGACTTGTGAAATATCTATTTCCGGCTCGTCCATATCTTGCAGAATTTCAGGCAAATCTTCAGCCAGGAGCAAGCCACCCGTGGCGGCTCCGGCTACCCCGCTGGTGCCGCCGGCAGAGCCATCGCCAAAAGCGTACAATCCTTCGATCGGCTTATTTCCTCGTAAAACCCGGAAATTTTCGTCGATATAGATACCGCTAACTCGGTAAAAGCCGGTGGGCGACAAATCCTGAAGCTCGTATCTATGAGTTTTTGGATTGAATCCTCTGTCTTCGGCCACCTTAAATGAAAGCATCCGTTCATCGGCAAAAGCAACTTCCAATCGTTTATGAGAATCTTCGGAAAAATGGTCAAAGCCAAAATAAATCGGCGTTTTGCCTTCATCTTCCAGTTGTTTATATCGGGTTGCGTTGGGATTAATAATTTCCTCACCATCCCAGGTATAAGTTTTCATCGGCACGCCGTCATTCAAAGAAAAACTACCATAGGAACAAGTAAGATCGTCCCGAATCCGGAAGGTCCAGGCGTTGATATCCATATTGACCAGATCCCCGCCGGCCCGATAGACCAGCGCATATCCATCACCGGCGCTCGACGCCGGACAGAAATGATAGCGAAATTTATACTTCCATGGCATTGGCGTTTCGGGGTTGTAGAGACGCATTAGTTTGCCGGTGGCAATCAGTGTGGCTTTCGCTTTGATGACAATGAATTCGCCTGTTCTGATGTTCACCGCAGTGGCGCCGACGACTTTGCCATCCTTTGTCAGCAAGTCGATTGCCATCGTTCGGTTAAGAATTCTGGCACCGCTCCTTCTTACTGCCCGGCCCAAAATTGGTTTGATATTTGTCCAATGAACCCTGAGTCCCGTTTTTCTTCTTTCCCAACCGACAAAGGGAAACGGAATCCAGTACGGTTCGCCATCATCCCAACGCATCGGGACGCCAAGTTTCTCCAATTGCTCAAATACCCAAAACTGGCACTTATAAAGCCGGTATTTGACGTTTAAATTCGGGTAACGCACACCGTAGCGACCCAGTCTCCAATCTTCATTGCTGA
>PBRP01000079.1 GCA_002726655.1 Gammaproteobacteria bacterium | reverse complement strand
GTCGATTCCAACTCATCATCTGCCTGTACAAACATGGGTGGCGTGGTTCTTTTAAAACGGCGATACTCGGCTTTCCTGGGTGTTACGGTGCGAAGCGCTGCGACCCGATCAAGTTTGCCCGAAATCAGATCCTGGACTTCCTCCTTTGACAGAAACCAGATGTCAGCAGGATCCATTAGAACGCCCGACTGTACCAGTCGATCAGCAATCGCGACATAAGCCTTTCGTTCACCATAGAAGACACGATCTGCATCGTATCGCTGGTTCTCTCGGAACAGGGAATAGTTCTGTGTGTGATTCAGCAGAAATTCAAACACCCTTCGCTTGGCAAACCCCCAGGAAGAATTGCTTAGGGTCTCCAGGACCCTGGCGGTGGCTTCTTTCCGGCGCAGGACAGCATTTGCCTCGGAAGCAGCAGGACTAACATTGTCACCGGCCTGGACGAAGGTTTTCAGGATACCTGTTAGCAGCTCAGGATCATCTCCCCAGCGCGGGAATGAGATTTCCCGGTCTTCTGCGCCGCGAAAGTCGTATTCGAGACTGAATCCCTCGCATTCGTGAAGAAACGAAATCCCCTCTTCGCTGTCGTTTAGCCTGGCGTTTATCTCAGAGGGCGTGTAATTCCGGAACAGATAAGATAGGAGGGAAGATTCGACAATCTTCCTTGATAACTCCCAGGTTGCCTCGTTGGATTCGACCGTCCGATTCCCCGGAAGGCCGCAGAGCAGGCTGCCAACAATCTCCCCATCACCATACCAGTCTTCAATGAGTTTGCGCAGCAGAGTGATGGATGTCGCCGTGTGTATCATCACACCCAGACCTATTGGACGACAATGTTCTGTCAGCAGTTCATCCATCCCCTGTGAGTACTCCTGTAGAGAGCCTAAAGTGGCGGAGCTCAGGTCCAGTTCATCCAGCTCCCTTACTCGCCTTAGTAAAATTGGTAGCCATTCTTCATAGTAGGTTTTATAGCAGCGGGTGAAGGAATATTTCCTGTGCAGGATAAGCAGGCGGAGTTCACTCAGCAGTTTCTTACCCAGCAGGAAGGGAAGCGACCTGGCCTGATCCTTCTGTTCGGGTGTGAAGAATTTCAATACCTCATCATCACGGCTGCCCTGTGGCGTGTAATAGAGACTGGCCAGCAGATAGTTGGTGCTGAAATAGGCGCGGTTCTTGTAAAAGCGCAGGAGCCTCATTGGCAGCAGTTCAGTCAGGCCGTAGCAGGCATAGATGAAGTCGTAGGTCTTGGTGATCAGGTCACCCTGCAGAGAATAGAAAAGTGGTGTGATTGCCCGTGTCAGGACCTCATCACTCCAGGCTCTTGTCCAGATGATCTCATTATCGGAGGATTGTGCCGGCTTGTTCCAGCGCTCCACACCAGCGTAGTCCAGCACTTCTTCTGACCGGGTGCTCACATTGCGGGACTGCAGGACAAACAGTTTCTCATTTGCATATGCCCACTCGATGTCCTGGGGTCTTTGGTAGTGCTCATGGATAGCGGTTGCCAGTTCCGCCACCTGTTCTATCAGCTGGGATTCGATCCTGGTGTGCGTTGGTGTTTCGCGAAAAGCCTGGGGATGACCCGCGAGGATAAAGCGGTCTGGTGTGACTTTTCCTGAAACTAGTGCTTCACCGAGACCCGGTACTGCTTCCACCACACATTCATCAGCGAATGTCACCGGATTCACGGTGAAGGCCACACCCGAAATCTCTGCAGGGACCATCTCCTGTATTACGGCAGCGATTCGAACTGAGGCGTGGTTAATGCCCTGGCTCCAGCGCGATGCCGCTGCACGTGCTGTCCAGAAAGATGCCCAGCAGAGTTTCAGGTGCCTAAAGACGCCTGGCATCCCGGTCACATGGTAGAAGGTGTCCATCTGGCCTGGAAAGGAACTTACGCCAAGATCAGGTACAGCTGATGAAGACCTTACAGCGACCGAAAGATTATCACCCAGGACCCTGTAGGCACTTTCTATCTCTGTTGCTATGCCATTCGGTACGGCCGCGATACTGATCAATGCTCGAATCTCTGCCGTTACCTTGTCGACGTGCTCAGGATCTTCAAAATCGATTTTTCCCGCCAGTTTGTTAATAGTATTGTCGAGATTATTTTCAGCAAGGAAATCCAGGTAGGCATTAGAAGTAACCGTGAATCCGCTGGGAACCTCGAAACCAGCTTTGAGCAGTTCAGCCAGATTGGCGCCCTTGCCACCGAGAAGCGCTCTATCACTGAGTGAGCCTTCGTTGAGGGAGAGGATATAGGTCGAAGTCATTTAGGCGCCCCGGTTAATTGACAGTAGCTTGAATATTCTGTCTATTGGAAGTCACCAGGTGGAATTCATCCGGTAAATCAAACTGTTGCGTCCTTTATTCATATTCACTGGCACTCGCAGATTTGAAGAAATGATATGCAAAGACTGGTAGGTGATACTCGCCTTTTCTCACCAGAATTGCTAGACGTAGAACGACAATAGGGGGGGCTGCCACCACGAGCAGAATATTTTCTCAATATCAGTTAAATTCCATGCACTACCACTTCACGATAAGTTCTCAACTGAGAGCCAGTGGGTATTACCGACATAGCTACGGAATAAGAGGAAGAGAAAATTATGGATTTCCAATTCAACGACAGAGTGCAGGCTCTTCAGGGGCAACTGACCCGCTTTATGGATGAACAGGTTTATCCCCTTGAGGCAGAGTACCCTCGACACGTGGAAGAGGCTGGTGGCTGGACAACACCACCTGTCCTGGATGACCTTAAAGCCAGGGCGAGGAGTGAAGGATTGTGGAATCTGTTCATGTCCGGAGATGAATTCGGTGCAGGTCTTAGCAATCTAGAGTATGCACCCCTTGCAGAAATCATGGGGCGAGTCGCCTGGTCATCGGAAGTCTTCAACTGCAGTGCACCCGATACGGGAAATATGGAGGTCCTGGTCCGCTATGGCACGGATGAACAAAAAGAAAATTATCTGAATCCCATGCTTGATGGTGAAATAAGGTCCTGCTTTTCGATGACCGAGCCCGCAGTTGCATCGAGTGATGCCACGAATATTGAATGTCATATTAAGCGTGAGCGAGATGAGTATGTGATCAACGGCAGAAAGTGGTTCTCTTCCGGGTTCTCTAACGAACGCTGTAAGTTTTCCATTGTCATGGGGAAGTCTGACCCGGACAATCCTAATCGCTATCAACAGCAATCAATGATCATCGTTCCTAAAGATACGCCTGGTTTGTCGGTTGTGCGTAATATCACCACTTTTGGTTATAGCGGTTCACCAGGTGGGCACCCGGAAATCAACTTTGACCAGGTACGGGTTCCGGCCAGCAACATGCTGCTTGGAGAGGGCAGGGGTTTTGAGATAGCCCAGGGGAGGTTAGGCCCAGGGCGAATTCATCATTGTATGAGGTTTATTGGTTCAGCCCAGAGAGCACTCGAACTCATGTGTCACCGCGTCGAAAATCGTTCAGCTTTTGGCATGAAGTTGAGTGAGCAGGGTTCTATCCGTGAAGATATTGCACTTTCTTTCTGTGAAATCGAACAGGCAAGACTGCTTACACTGAAGGCCGCTGACAAGATGGATCGCGAAGGAAATAAGGCTGCGAGGGATCTCATTGCTGCTGCCAAAATTGTCGTGCCGGCCATGACGACCCGGGTAGTGGATCGTGCAATTCAGGCGCACGGGGCGATGGGTTTTACCCAGGATACTTTTCTACCGCAGGCATACGCGAGTGCGCGTTACATTCGCGTGGGTGATGGACCAGACCAGGTACACATGTCCTCATTAGCGCGCCAGTTGTTGCGACTCTGGGGAACTGACTAGAAAGCAAGCAAGAGACAATGTGGGCGAGCTATAGTTTTCGATAGTATAACGTGTTATAAATTTAGCCGAACCCATAGGTACACCAAAAGAGTATGGCAAGGAAGCAGAAGGCGTCAGGTAGGACAATGCAGTTTCCAGGCAAACTTTGCTTCGTGGTAAGCATCCTACTGCTTCCATTTTTCGCCCCGGCGGCAACTGTAGAAGATGCTGAACTTAAAGCCGCATCACTATTGGCTAAAACACTCAAGGAGAAGCGGGAGCCGTTGGTGATCGGCCGGTTCACGGAACAGACAGCCAACATCAAGATCGATGGTAATTTGAATGAGCCTGTCTGGTCCCGAATAAAGGGTGTTGACGGTATGCTGGTTATCGAACCGGATGTGATGGAAGATGCGGCCTACAGTACCCTGGTAAAATTTCTTTATACTGAAAAAGGACTTTATCTCGGCCTCTGGAATGAGCAGCCGGCCGAAACCTTATTGCCGCGTTTAACCAAGCGTGACATGTACATCAATCGTGATGCCAACACCCTGATGATTGATACGTCCGGGGAGGCGCTCTATGGTTTATGGATGGATGTAAACCTTGGGGGATCGCTTGCCGACGGCACAATACTGCCGGAAAAAACTTTTACCAGCCAATGGGATGGTGCCTGGAATGGTGCATCTCATGAAACAGGCGACGGATATACGACTGAATTCTTTCTTCCCTGGTCCATGATGGCCATGCCTGAAGTTGCGGCGGAACGAAAGATGGGCGTCATTGTAATGCGCCGGGTTGCATACAAGGACGAGACGTGGAACTGGCCCGGTATTCCCTTTACGGCATCAAAATTCATGTCAGCCATGCAGCCGATACAACTCAAGGATGTTTATCCACAACAGCAGTATGCCTTATATCCTTTTGCCTCTGCCTCATATGACAGGATTGGGTCAGACCCAGGTTATCGGACAGGGCTGGACCTGTTCTGGCGGCCCTCATCAAACCTTCAGATCACTGCTACGTTAAACCCAGATTTTGGCACAATTGAAACTGATGATGTGGTCGTGAACCTCACGGCGTTTGAAACCTTCTTCAGGGAAAAGCGCCTGTTCTTTCTCGAAGGGGATGACGTCTTTGTCACGACTCCTCGCGCCAATCCCTTTGGCAGCAATTCTTCGTATTCGATCGGCGCCAGAAAGACGAGGAGTAGTTTCAACCGATTGCCAATTACGCTGGTTAATACTCGCAGGATTGGCAGTCCAGCACTCACACCGGATATCCCTGACGATGTTACCGTTTCTGATGTTGAATTGTTTCAGCTGACGGAACTCTATGGTGCTTTTAAAGTCACCGGGCAAAATGGACCTATACGTTTTGGTGTTATGACGGCATTTGAGGAGGACACCAGGTTTCATGGAACTGACAGTGCCGGTACCAAAGTCAGAATTGAACAGGAAGGGCGCGACTTTGGTGTAGTGCGTGTCTCAGTAGAAGATACCAGTAATGGGCTCAAAAGCCTTGGCTGGATTAGCACCGCGGTGCTCCATCCCGACCGTGATGCACTGGTGCATGGAATTGACGGGCACTATATAAGCCCATCTACGCAATGGCGTGCTGACCTGCAATTAATGTATAGCGATGTAGATGATACTGAGGGATTTGGCGTACTTGCTGACCTGACCTACAAGCCGCGACAGGGTGTGGTACACCAGCTGAACATGGATTTCCTCGATGAAAAACTGGATATCAATGACCTGGGGTTTGTTCGTCGCAATGACATTATTGGTTTGAGCTACTCACGGGAGCACCTGACTTCTGAACTCAAGAATTTTCGAAGCTGGACTAACTCCTGGGTCTTTTCTCAGCAGTACAATCAGGATGGGCGATTGACACGCAGCGGCGTCTTTTGGAGAAACGATATTATCCTCCAGAATAGCTGGTTGATGCGGACTGAGCTTGACTATTTTCCCGAGCGCTGGGATGACCGCAATAGTGAAGGTAATGGTGATTTCCGTATTGAAGACCGATGGGTCGCAGAGGTCGGTATAGGTACAGAGACCAGCAAAAAACTGAGCATCAGTTTCGCTGCAGGCATGATGCAGGAGGAACTCGGTGACTGGACCAGGGTAGTCAAGGGAGGTTTCACCTATAAGCCCAGTGACAGACTGTCATTGGATCTGGACCTACTATACCAGCGCCGTGATGGCTGGTTATTGTATGAACAGGGAAGAAACCTTGTAACCTATAAGTCCACCAACTGGCACCCAAACCTCTCGGCCAGCTATTTTCTAACAGCACGGCAGGAGGTGCGCTTCTCCATGCAGTGGGCCGGTATCAAGGCCAATGAGCAGGACTACTGGGAAATTCCGCCAGGTGATGGGGAGCCAGTGATGATTGCGCGACCGATAGCTGATGCAAATGCTGAT
This sequence comes from Gammaproteobacteria bacterium, assembly GCA_002726655.1. GTDB lineage: Bacteria > Pseudomonadota > Gammaproteobacteria > Pseudomonadales > Azotimanducaceae. The sequence goes on along the minus strand of PBRP01000079.1, from coordinate 27,443 downwards.
TTCGGCATCAGTCAACTGTCTGTACAATTCCGATACCGCTGGGAGATCGCCCCCCTGTCAGATTTGTTTATCGTTTATACCAGGGGCAGCAAGCTTGTTAACGGGGGAGAAGATGATTTTGAGGATTTTTTCAGAGATGCTTTGACAGAACCGCTGGTTGACCTTTTTGTAGTGAAATTGAGGTATAGATTCGGTTCCTGATCTGAACCCAAATAGATGGAGGAAACATCCATGATTAGACACATAGTGTTTTGTAAATTTAGAGGAGATGCAAGCGAGGCGGCTATTGCGGAATTCATTCGTGAGTGTGACAAGCTGCCATCGATAAATCATGAAGTGAAAAACTGGGTATCGGGGAAGAGTGTTGAACCTCGATTCCACAGTGGCGATTTCGACTGGGCTCTAAGTTGTGACCTCGCTGACTGGGATGCCATGGACCGGTATATGTGGCACGAAGGGCACCTGCGGATGGGACCCTGGGCGGCGGCAACTATTGAATACCTGCAGTCATTCGACTTTGAGCTGGAATATGAGGCACCGGCGGAGTTTCCAGCACCACCCGAAGGAGCCGAGACTTCTTCGCTCCCGGACGGAATGGTAGCTGTACCACCGGTTCGCGGCCATACGCTTGAAGATGCGGACAGATTGATCGAAGCTGCTGGACTAAAAACGGATAAGGAAAAGACGTATATCTCCGGTGGAGTGTGGGCCCCAGGACGTGTCATGGTATCCAGCCCTGAAGGAGGAGAACCTGTCGCAGAGGGGTCCAGCGTTCATCTCAGTGTTACCGGTGATTGGTGGTCAAAACCTGACTTTTCAGATATCTAGCATCAGGCAGGACAACCAACTACTACTTTTCGTATGGCGTAACCATTTATTTGGGCGAGTTTAATCGGTTCATGTTAAGTTACGAGCGAACTACGAATTTGGCGTGAAATAGATATATCAAGGAATGATCGATTATGGATATTGAAGGCAAGACAGCAGTAATAACTGGTGGCTCAGCCGGCATCGGGCTGGCAATAGCCAATGCCCTGGCAGATGCCGGAATCGGGGCAATCGTCATTGGGGACATCGATGATGCCAACGGTGAGGCTGCTGTGGCAGGCATTATCGACAAGGGTGCGAAGTCAGTTTACAAGCACACGGACGTATCCAATGCTGATGACATCAGGGCGTTGTTCGATGAGGCCGTAAAAAATTTCGGACAGGTTGATATTGTTTTTAATAATGCGGGCATCATGTTGGGGGAGCCAGCATGGCCGGAAGTTGCAATAGAAAGGCTTGGACTCGGCGTACAAATTAATCTCCTCGGCGTTATGTATGGAACGCGGGTCGCCATTGATGTTCTGTCCCAGAGTGGTGGCGGCCTAATCATCAATACTGCTTCACCCGCAGGATTTGGACCCTTGCCTCCAGATCCCATGTACGCGGCTACCAAAGCGGCCATCATCAATTTCACCCTGTCCTGCGCAACCCTTCAGGCGTCTCACAATATCCGCGTAAATGCGATTTTGCCCGGGACTACCGATACAGCGATTCTGAACAAATCCGGAGACGGAACAACACCAGCGGCATGGCTAAAGCCTTTTATCGGTATGCTTAATTTGCTTACGGTTGAAGATATTGCAAAAGGAGCAATTGATGTCATCGAGGATGACTCCCGGGTCGGTGAGGCACTCAGTATTGAGAACCCTGCCAAAGAAGGTGGTGAAGCCGGTTACATTCGCCTTAGGGACAATACGGAATTTCATGAACGCGCCCTGGGAAATGTGGTTACAACTGCTGATTAACGAACAGCCCATAGTTAAGCTGACTGAAAAAAGAGGAAATGACGCATGGCAAGCTTGAAAACAGATTTTGGTACCGGCCGCGAACCCACTGACGATGTCTGGGAGGCGATATACACACAAAGAGCTATTCGCTATTGGGAAGAAAAGCCAGTGCCACGTGAACTGCTGGAACAGGTTGTTGAAGCCGCATCGAAAGCACCCAGTGGCAGCAACACGCAACCGTGGATTTTTGTCGTCATTGATGACCGGACCAAGCTTGATGAAATTGCTGCACTCATGCGAGGCTTTTTTGAAGCAGCTGAACCCATACAGAATCTCATATCCGCTGGAGAGAAATCGGAAAATAAGTCCGAGCGCTTAATGCTCAAAGGTGCAAAGCAATTTTTTACAAAACTTGAGCGCGCTCCAGCCATCATCATACCTTGCCTTTATCAGGTTGCTTCTCCGACCCCCGATCCTGCTTCGCTGCTGGCCGGGAGTTCCATCTACATGGCGGTTCAAAATCTCATGTTATCCGCCCGGGCACTTGGCCTGGGTACGCTAATGACCACTGCGCATGCGATGATTGAACCCAACCTTCGCGAGATGCTGTCGCTGCCTGATGATGCGCACCCGGTTGCCTTGATTCCAATCGGTTTTGCCGGGGCGAATTTTGGCCCGACCAACCGTAAAGATGTGGATGAAGTGCTGCGCTGGAATGGCTGGTCCTGAAACTGCCTTGCTCCAAAACTTCCAAGGTTGTCCCATAGATCCTCATTGAGGAAGAAGAAAAATTCTATGCCGCCAGCATCCCGGAAATTGGCTAGATTTTCGGTGAATGCCGTACCCATCCGGCGGTCCCTGTTAGCCGTTTGGAAAACGTCTATCACTGAAGAGACTCCCCCAGTTTTCTGCATGAAGTTTCCACCTTCGTATGCAATTAACTTTAAGCCGCGTTCGGCGGCGAGGCTTTGATGAGTTATGTAGGTGGATTGAAGGTGGATGAGTGATGCTTCTGATTGAAGGATTGAGCCAGTGCTGATTTCTTCAAATAGGTTGTCTACGGACATGGCGTCAAAGGCAGGAACATCGTCCGCATAGACTCGATTTGGTCCTATGTAGCCATTGCTGGCCAGGGCGTCAGTCTTCCCAATTTCCTATTAATAATGAGATAGTGGTTGACCTGACTATAGCTTCACACTTCAGTATTGGTTCTGACGGTAACAATCGTTACAACAAATCAACTAATTGAAGGAGATTAAAATGAGTAATACAGCTATGACAAAAGAGAAGTGGGTATCCCTGTTTCAAGAAATCGGCCTCGATGAGGCGACGATGACGCAGTGGCACAGGGCATTTGAAACCAGACACCCCGAAGAGCATCAGTCTTTCCTGGAATGGCTGAGCATACCCGAAGAGGAGATAAGCCAAATTCGGGGAACGTAAATCCCGCGCTCGCGGGGAGATGTGTGGCTGGCTCTGAGTCAGTCACATTTTAATATTGATTATTCATGAGAGACTATCGATGCATACGATTGGACGAGTAGCCAGGAAGTATTCCGTATCGAGAAGTACGCTGATTTACTATCACTCTATCGGTGTGCTGGTTCCCAGTGGCAGAAGCAGTTCAAATTATCGAGAGTATTCTGACTCCGACCTCAGAAGGATGGACCGGATTCAGTTATTCCGAAGCGCAGGTTTATCACTCGATTCCATAGTGATGCTGCTCGGCAAGAAAGGTGATGAACTTAACGCTACGCTGGAAGGCAGGCTATCGTCGATTAATGGTGAAATTCAAGCCCTTCGAGATCAGCAGAAAATAATTCTCAAGATACTGGAAAAGGAAAGTGCCATCCGGGGCACACGGGTGCTCACCAAAAAGATTTGGGTGTCGATACTGGAAGCCGCAGGACTCGATGATGCTGCTATGGAAAACTGGCACATTGAGTTCGAAAAAACCTCTCCCGAGGCGCATCAGGATTTTCTTGAAACGCTGGGAATATCAGACGCGGAGATTGCCCGGATTCGAGATCGATCGAAAGCCTTTGCGCACTAGCTGCAGGTGAGGTCAGCTAGCCCGCACTATTTGTGTATAGGATACCGGTGCATTGATGAACCGGTGCACCTATTTTAGAAGGTCTTCGTCTTCTTCTTTTTTGCCGGTTTGTTACTCTGCTATGCCTATCCATGGCGAGGCCTTCACAAGGTCTTCCCGGGCTGCAATCCGCCGGCTGGATATGAATCCATTGAATACCGGCGGAAGTTGCTATCCCTATTTATGGACTTACACAAGCCATCTCGGCCAGGGAGGTCCTACCGAGTATTCGGCCACACCGTAGCCTCTCTCACCTGTTTCTTCTACTTCAAAATCGAAGAAAGGCTCATAGCAGTCGAGGCGATTTTCCAGGTCGTTCTCTGCACGATCCCATAATTTCACTTGGCCGTATTTACGTCCGGTACGGACATGAATGGTCTCACCGTCGGGCATTTGCAGTGTATAGCGAAATGCCATGGCGTCACGCTGGTTGTCCGAAAACAGTGCCTCGCAGCTTCCCCCCAGCAATGGTCGTGAGCCGTCCTTGTCAGAGATAAATCCGCCGGGCATACCCTCGCCCATCTTCCTGTCGATGCCGCCAAGGCAGTTAATGTGTGCATCGGCCAGCTGGATTGAAGGCCAAAAGTGCCCACGAATATTCTGCTGGGAGTACTCCCATTCCGGCTCGTCAGCAAAGCGAGTTGACCAGGAATGGTCCCGGTGTGAAAAGGAATCCAGTTGCCTGGTTTCTCCCTTGTTGGGACCCCCACGGATCTCGAAGGGACCCGTGCAGTGCAGACCCTGTTCAAAATGACCGCCGTAATAGTGAGACTGACCGAGGGGGTTACCCTTCAGGTTGTCATTGTAGTCGAACACTTCGAATCGTCCCTTGAAACTAAGGTCGAAGCCAAACCGTGGTCCATCAAATGCAATCCTGATTTCTTCGAGGGGCTTAACCACCTCGTATGTCAGCAGGCCGTCGGTATAGGGTCCCTGATCCGGTTCTATTGGCAATGGGTGCTTGTTGCCATATTGCTGCTGGACGCCATCTATGACGTACAGGGCTTCGAAGCGTCCCCAACCCTTGTTGGTCAGGGTGAAGTGATTGATGCCAAAAATGTTGGCTTCCCGATCCACCACACTTACCCAAAGGGTGTCACCCCAAAAACCAGCACTGTGATCTTCCGGCGCTGCGTGCCTGTATTCGTCTTCTGCTTTCACTACCATTCGTTTCTCCTTGGGTATCGTTGGGTTTCCCGGTTCCCGTCTGAGAGAACCGGGGGTCGGCACAGTGTAACTGACAAGGCTCCCTACTGACCATATCTGGTATGGCGCCGGGTGACAGGCGAATCCAGATCCCTATTTTCGGGCTGTATTTATGAATCAAGCATAAGAAAGGGAAATGAACACAGCGCAGTAACGATAAAGACGCCTACCAGCATTCCATAAAAACCGATAACTTTCTTGCCATAACTCCAGTCCTTTGACAGGGCAAGGTTGTAGGTGGCGCAGAAACCTGCGGCGAATACAAACCAGCCGGAAAAGTTTGCGGTTGGTACATTGAAATAGGGTCCGCCGTTTTTCCATTCCCACCAGTTCATGGAAATGGCGACAGGGTCAAAAAAGAGGTCCATGAAAAGTCCAACGAAACCTCCACCTGCCGCGACGATCCAGAAGAAGTGCTTGTGATCCTGCAAGTGGAAGGTTAACTGCCGGCTGATGTGATAGATCATATAGAATGAACTGCACCAGCCAAACGCGATAAACAGTGGCACCGGGCCGATGTACCACCTGAATCCCGGGTAGTGATAGCTGCCTGTTGAGATTATTGCAGCAGCCTCGGATATGGTGCCGAGAAACAGAGCGCCTGAAAAGAACAGAAAGACAGTTTTAAGTTGTCTGTCCGTATAGAAGTAGTAATGCACTATTACCACGAGGGACGCGATCAGCGACGTATATTCAATTATGTGCTTAAACATCCTTTGTCTGCCTCTCGGGCGAACCATATCTTTTAGTACAGAATAAATAGGCAGCATCAATGACAAAGATAGCGATAATTGTGGGGAAAGCTTCCATGGGATTAATAGGCAGTGAGGTTGGGTCAGCTGCATAGGCTTCTCCACCCATGGTCAGCATAAGAAGCTGTACCAGGCATAAGATATTGAGCAAAATAATTGCCCCATGGCAGGTAACAATTTTAGTCATGATTTGTCCTCGTTCCTGCTGAAGTCGCCTTCTTAACGTGGTGATACCTGGTCCGCTACTATTTCAGCTTGTACCGTGAAATTGGTCCTGCCGTCATTACCGGCATATGACCGGTTGCACTCTCGCCATTGACCTGAACAGTTGCCGGCTGTTCCCTGTGCCCGGCGAAGTGTGGCTGACCGTCCAGCAGGACATCGTTCACATGGGAGACGTCATAAATATCGTACTCCAGCGTTTGTCCTCTTGCACCGCCCAGTCCAAGGCCATCGCTGAAACCGCCATCATAGCCGGTTCCGGAATAGGCCCAGCCTCTGAAAAGCGGCTTGGCTTCAATATTCAAAAGGTCTCCGTTGTCCAGTTTGAGGGAATAATTCAAACGATCATATATGCGAGTGCCTGGAATAAAGGAAATGTCGTGCTCTACATCGACCGCCCTCACGAAGGGGCGATCATCACCAAGGGGGTAGTCCAACTGCCCATCAAAATAGAAGCGATTTCCCTCACCGTCCTCATGTAGCTGGAACTGGCAGGCATAGGAGTCGGTAGAGAAAAAGGCCCAGCAGAAAAGCAATGAACTTCTCCCGGAGACGCTGGGAGGCTCGAATCCGCCTACGCCCGGTCGCACGCCCCAGGAATGATCTCGGGCTCCCCACCAGTTGTCGACGGCGTAACGCTCTCCTTCCAGTTCGATCCAGCCAGTCCAGCTTCCAAGCTGATCATATCGGGTGGATTCAGTGCTGACTCTTCTGCCGGCGAGCGTCCTGTGAAAATCCTCGGCATAGGCAGGGAACCTGGCGTTCCATTCCAGGTCCGCCATGAGCCCATGAGCATTGGAGTCCAATCTCAGGCGGATGCGCTTGAAGGGTTCAATGACCTCCACGGAAAGGGGACCATTTTTCGATTCAAGGTCATCCCCCAGGGGGCGCGATATCCGAAGGTTGTACTGTTTGTTATTCTTTTGCAGGGAGAAAAAGCCGTCACACATATCCATATTCTTGTAGAACGCCAGTCCAGTAATCAGTGCTATCTCACCCGATGGATCAAGTGCCTCAAACCAGTAGCGATCAAAAAAACGGTGGTCTGTAACGCCGGCCATGCGAAAAGGTACTGGTGCCTGATGAATAAGGGTTTCGTCCATGTTCGATAACATAAGTGGGTCTCCTGCTTATAGCGTGTTGATGTTTCTGGCAGCGTCTGCCAGGAAACGTGGGCCAAAAATTCTTCCGACGAATAACGAAGACAGTCGGGGGGTGTTTACATAAGCGCTCAAGTGTACCTGACATGCGACATAGCGCCACACATCCTGCCAAACCGTATAAAACCCGAGGGTTTGAGAGGAAGGTGCAATGCCGCCAGCCGATTCATAATGGGCCAGGAAGTCGTTCCAGGGAAGAACGCCCTGCAGGGTGGGTTTCAGATATGCGAGATCTTCTGCCGGGTCCCCCGGATGTGCGCGTTCCCAGTCCAGCACGACCGTTACCTTTTCATTTTCAACCAGCAGGTTGTGAAAACCCACATCGCCATGAATAAGAACCGGTTCTTCAGGTGGAACCGGCGCGTTAGTCCTGAGCCAGCTAAAGATATCGCTGACCATAGCGTCGGGTTCGCCGGTTGCCTCTGTCAGTTTTTGCAGGGCGAGGTCTATTTCCTGCAGGATCTGATCAATAGTCGACATTGGTGAGGATGGATGCTGGTTTAGGTTCGCGCAGTTTACCCTGTGCAGGCGGGCAAGAAATGTCGCCAGGTCTTCACCAACCGTGCCGGCGACGGCCTCGTCCGCACCGAACACATCCCCGGGGTTGAATCCCGTTACAAAGCGAGTAACAAAAAATGGTCCCCCTAACAGATTCTTTGAGGGTTCAATCCAGAGTGGTTCAGGTGCCGGAAGACCTTCAGACCAGGCATGACACACAACTGAATACTCAGCTTCCAGCACCGGGTCTTTTGACACGCCTACGGCCTGCCGTAGAACCAGTGAGTGTGTATCACCCAGATAATGGCAGGCTACGCGTGTAGTGCGTTTGGAAAAGCCTCCGACGATTTGACTGACACTGGTCGCCTCAGCTTTTGGGTCATCAAACCTGTCGCGCAGGTACTGAGTCACACTTTCAATGTCGAGATGGACTGCTGCCGCTTCCGTGACCGGCGCATCTCTCAGGCCGATGACCTGATCGGGTTCAACTTCACCCATTTCGTTGGCGATTATCCATTCGAGGAGAGGACCGATTTGCGTCAATGCACCCTGGTGATCAGCCTCGCTGTTTCGCGCCACCAGTGCGATCTCGTCACACACTGCAGATAATATCTGCTCAGAAGTAGGTTTCATGATCGAGTCCGGTCCGGGCTTGCCGTAAAGTTTGATCAGCACATGGTATGCCCTTTTTGGGTCCATAGGAATAATGTTGCAATCAGACAATCCGGTTGAGTAGGCAGGGATTTTCAAAAGGAAACTGATTTCCACTTGTTTTTTATGATATATCTAGTCCCAGGGGCGGTTGGTTTTAGATTCAGATACAAATCAGAGCAGTAAGGAAGCAAGAATGTCAGTGGAAATTTGGTGTGGTGGGCCAACACCTGATCCGGTAAGAGCGGCAGTCAGGGCAGAGGATGCGAAACAGTTCCAGGCAGCAGAGCGCCTGGTGAAGGAAGTGACACCACAACTGCATTGATCGCAGTTTTTCAATCTCAACCATTGCGGAATACGCAGGACCTCTTGATTCAATATCAGCAAAAATGACAGATATTAAACCAGAACATCGTGAGAAGGGCAGTTCAGTTAGGCCATTACGCATGCTCCTGCCTTTCGTTGCGCCTTACAAGGGAACAATGGTGCTGGCAATTGGTGCGCTGCTGATCTCTTCAGCAGCCCTGCTTGCCATGCCATTAGCAGTACGGAATGTGATAGATCACGGTTTCTCGGTTGAAAATGCAGCAAATGTTGACCGTTACTTTTTTGTACTATTGCTTTTCTCCCTCGTGATTGGCTTTTTTGGAGCTGCACGTTCCTACTTTGTGAACTGGTTGGGGGAGAGAGNTGTAGCAGATATTCGTGACCAGGTATTTCAGCATGTGATCAAAATGGATCCGGAGTTCTTCGAAGTAACGAAAACGGGTGAAGTTCTTTCGAGATTAACCGCTGACACCACCCTGATTCAGTCTATTTCAGGCGTTGGTCTTTCTATCGTACTCCGGTCCTCAATTCAATTCGTTGGCGCATTGTTTCTTCTGGCCTACACAAACCTCAAGCTAATGGGAATTCTGCTGCTGATATTCCCTTTTGTTGTTACTCCAGTCGTCCTGCTGGGTCGCTGGCTTCGCAAACTTTCGCGGGAGACCCAGGACCGGGTTGCTGATGCCAGTGGCCACGCTTCGGAAGTACTCAACGCAGTTGAAGTAGTGCAGGCGTTCACGGCTGAAGCGCTTGAAAGCGAACGATTCGGCAAAGCCATTGCATCCAGTTTCAGAACCGCTGTTAAGCGCACAAAGGTGCGCGCACTGTTTTCGACCGTCGCAACGACCTGTGTATTTGGCTCCCTGATTTTCGTGCTCTGGGTCGGTGCTCAGGGGGTGCTGGAAGGTGAGATCACTGGGGGTGAACTCGGTCAGTTTGTCCTGTATTCCATGTTTGTCGCTGTTTCCGCTGGTATGTTGACGGAGATGTGGGGGGAGGTGCAGCGGGCGGCTGGTGCTATGGAGCGCCTTTCTGAATTGCTCACCCTGACACCCACGATTCGCGCTCCGGCGGACCCGGCTGAGTTGCCGAGCCAGGGTGCAGGAAGTATTTGCTTTGAATCAGTTTCCTTTAGTTATCCATCACGGCCTGATCTTCTTGCAGTCAATGAGTTTTCCCTCGATATAGCTCCAGGAGAAAATATCGCCTTTGTAGGTCCATCCGGTGCCGGCAAGAGCACTCTGTTCCAGCTGTTGCTGCGCTTTTTTAACCCTACAACCGGGCGTATCCTGATTGATGGAGTTGATATCACCTTGGCGGCACCTCAAGACGTACGCAAGCGCCTTGGAATAGTACCCCAGGAGACCATCATCTTTGGTGCGAATGCGGCTGAGAACATTCGCTTTGGCAAGCCGGATGCTGCCCAGGAGCAAGTCATTGCTGCAGCGCATGCGGCTTCAGCACACGAATTTATAGTGCAACTCGAGAATGGTTACGATACGTTTCTCGGTGAAAAAGGAGCACGCCTATCCGGCGGTCAAAAACAACGTATTGCAATAGCACGGGCGATTCTGAAAGATCCCCCGATACTTTTGTTAGATGAGGCAACCAGTTCCCTGGATGCTGAGAATGAGCGCCTGGTGCAGTCAGCCCTGGAATATCTGCAGAAAGATCGGACGACAATTGTTATCGCTCACCGACTAGCTACGGTATTGCATGCAGACCGTATTGTGGTCATTGATCAAGGCCGAATACTTGATGTAGGGAGGCACGCCGAGTTGATTGAGCGAAATCCATTGTATGCGAGGATGGTGCGTTTACAGTTTGGCCATGCCCACCATGAAGAGCCACATCTTAAATCTGCAGTGTGAGCAACTCTGGCCCGTCCGTGAGGTCACTCTATTTACGGACAGGAACTAACTTAATAGCTGGCTAGCCCCGTTTCTACCAACGCATCCATGCCCATTTCACTAGCTCGTATAAATCTTTCAAATGTATTTGCCTGGGTGAGGATATCGCCCAGGTCTATATTGTAAGCGTGCACGGCATCATGATGGGGAACGTTACGCATTGCCTTCAGCCATCGAGTCAGGGTTGGGTACGGTTCGAAGTCAAAAAGATTCGCAAAATGGAACTGTCCCAACTCTGAGTAGCAGGTCAGGTCAGCAACCGTCGGGTCAGAGCCTCCGCAAAGAAATGTTGATTGCCCAGGAAAATAGTGATTCTCAAGGAACTCTGCAATGACCGTAACAGTCTGATTGCCAGTCTCATGCGGATTGTCGCTGGCAAATGAACTGGCAAGGTTATCGGTCTGGAAAATGCTCAAGGGGTTCGGTTCTGTCTGGGGAAGATTCAGCGGCTTTACCACATGAGGCGCCATCAAATGGTAAGTCGCGAGGCGAACTAATGTGTGGTGCATATGAAGGAATTGATGAACCAGTGCCTGTTCCTCCAAAGAATCCGGGTACATGGTTTTCCAACCATGTTTTTTCCCCAGGTACCAGACAATTGCTGCCATCTCCGACAGGTTAAACTCACCGTCTCTTATGGAAGGTACCTGGCCCCTGGGGTTGGTCCCTTTTGTATCAAGATTGAGTTCCGCGTTGAGACCTAGCTTAAAAGGAAGGTTACCTAGTAGGCATGCCCAGAATACGGTGCGAGACGGCTGGCTCGCTGGATGGCCGTAAATGGTTTAAGTTATTTGGTCTCCAATGCATTATCTAGAAAGTGAGTTTTCGGTCTCTTCCATCCTTGTTGACCACCAGATCGTGAATAACAATACCACCTGGAGCACCAGCCTGATAGATAACATGGTGGGAGTGACGTCGGGGAACAACCCCGGGTTCAGCCACATGTGAATATTTGCTGGCGTCACCGCCAGCGTAAGAGCGATTAGTCCCCATCCAGCCAGCGAACGTAACTTTGGCGAGAGAATTGCCAGGGCCAGAAAAATTTCAAAAACGCCACTGACATAGACTGCCATCAATGGAAATGGTACCCAGGGCGGTACTATCGAAACAAAAAAATCTGTCTGGATAAAGTGGCCAATACCGCCACCCATAAACCAGATAAACACGACGCCGAGACCAGAGTAGCGGAAATATATTCTCATTGTGTTACTTCACTTTTTAGTCGTGGCAGGTTGTTCCTGAGTTGAGCACAAATCAGATCAGCTATGACTATTTCTGACGATTAGTGGGTTTGCCCAGAATTCGGTCAGAAACTATTCGCAGCTGTATTTCCGATGTACCCTCAAATATTTTGGTGAGCCGGGCATCGCGCCAATAGCGTTCGATCGCATGTAGCTTCGTGTAGCCCGCGCCACCAAAAATCTGCAATGCATCGGAAGTTACCCGTTCCGCCATTTCCGAAGCGAACCACTTGACCATAGCGGCTTCCTTGTCCAATCTCTGCTGATTATCGAGCTGAGTTGCCACGTGGTACATCAGTTGACGGGCAGCTTCAATTTCCGTTGCCATGCGGGCAATTTTGAATCTAGTCTCCTGGAAGTCCGATATAGGCTGTTTGAACTGCACCCGCTCCTGTGAATAGGCGATAGCATCCTCGAGGGCGCCGCGGGCGAGCCCAATGGCTCTTGCGGCCGTATGCGCTCTTGCTACTTCAAGGCCATTAACAGTGGATTTAAAACCATCGCTACCATCAGCGCCAACGATATTGGTTCTCGGAATCCTGCACTCATCGAACGCAAGTTCGAAGGTTTTCCAGCCGAAGTAACCGATTTTTGGAATCGGGGATCCCTTGCAACCGTTTGGCAGCTCACCCCTGGGTTTCTCAATGATAAAAGATCGCAGGCCCAGGTGCGGCTGATCGGGGTCACCCTCAACCCGGCATAGAACAGAAATGTAATCGGCGCCATCGGCAAACGTGCACCAGTATTTATTGCCGGTAATGACCCACTCGTCTCCATCAAGCACGGCGCGGCAGCTTACACTGGCGAGATCCGAACCGGCACCAGGTTCTGAAAGGGAAACCGCAGCCAGATATTCGCCCTTTGCCGCCTTGCTGGTGAGTTCGAGCCTCTTTTCCAGCGGCCATCCCTCGACGGCCATGACCCCGGTAGATCGGGCAATAATACTGGCAACGCTCATCCAGCCACGGGAAAGTTCTTCCGCAATCAGACAATACTCAAAAACTCCCAGACCCATACCGCCATATTGCTCCGGGATTCGAATACCAAAGTAGCCCATTTCGCCCATCTTTCGCCTGAGATCCATGGGTATTTCACCCTGGACCGGATCCAGTGCATTGGCGACGGGCAGCACTTCTTTCATGGTGAAGTCTCTTGCAACTTCCTGGATCATTTTGCGTTCGTCTGTCATGTAGTCGACGTTGTTCTCGCGAACAGCATCTTTGCTTCTATCCATTACCATGGTGAACTCCCGCTGTCCTTCGTGACCACGTCTGGTCCGGGTAACTTATTGATAACCCAGAAGTCACATTCCGATCAAATCGGCTTTATCGACAATATTCTGGAGAATGCGAACGCTTGCTTGATCTACCATCACGCCATCCACGCTGATGGCGCCGAGACCCTTTTCCTTTGCTTCAGCATAAGCCTGCTGTTGCTTGCGCGCTGCATCTACCGCTTCCTGTGTAGGAGAGAAAGCTTCCTGTGCGATGTCGATCTGGCTTGGATGAATCGCCCATTTACCTACCATACCAAGAACGTTGGATCTTTCGCACTCCTTCCTGAAGGCATCGGGGTCATTGAAGTTCGCAAAAGGTCCATCCACTGGGTCGACCCCATTGGCACGACAGGCGATGGTCAGTTGATAACGTGGATAGTGCCATATGTCAGGCGGGTATCCACCACCGTCGCTGCCAATGCTGCTTAGGTTCATCCCCTGGCTGGCGGAATAATCGCCCATGCCGAAAATCAGGCATTCGAGACGGTCGCTGCAGGCGGCAATCTCATTTACATTCATCATCCCCTCAACTTCTTCAATCAGGCACTCAATGCCTATGCGATCTTTTAGTCTGAGCTTCTTTTCCAGTTGATCCAGCAGCAGATGAACAAATACAACGTCGTGTGCAGTCTTCGCCTTGGTGAGCATGATAGTGTCTAGCTTGCCTGCAGCACCGGTAACGACTTCGATTATGTCATCGTGACAGTATTCGGTTTCAACATCATTCACTCGTACGCAAACAGTTTTGGGTTTCCATTCCAGGCCGTTTAAGGCGTCAACGATCAGGCCCCTTGCTGAGGTCTTTGCATTCGGGGCCACGGCATCCTCCAGGTCCAGGAATACATGGTCCAGTTCAAGATTGGCGGCCTTGGTTATCATTTTTTCGCTGCTTCCTGGAACGGAAAGCTGGCAGCGTCTTAATCTCTTTGGTCGAGACATTGTTTCTCCTTCGTCGCAATTAGATTGTGTTAGTTTTATTGGCTTTGCTGGATGATTCCGCTATTTGCCATTTCTTCAATTTCCTCTTCAGTGTAGCCTATAGCTTCTAACGCTATTTGCGTGTGTTCTCCCAGCAGGGGCGCACGGCTGTATACGCCACCCTGGGTCTTTGTCATTTTAATTGGTGTATTGGTGATGTGGAATTGTCTATCGGTCCCGGGCTGATCTACCAGCGCCAACATCTGCCGTTCGGTGACATGAGGATCATTAAAAAGATCCTCGGTGTTCTGCACCGGACCAAATGGAATCTTGCCGCCAAGGATCGTAGCTAGGTCTTTTTTGGTGTGCTGCGATGTCCAGTCAGAAATGATACTGATAAGTTGCTCGCTGTTCTGAACGCGGTCGTAGTTTCGGAGGAACTTTTCATCTTCTATGAGTTCGTGCCGGCCCATCTCGGCGCACAAGCCCGCCCAAAAGCCATCACCGGGGCAAGCAATTGCAACGTGTCCATCACTTGCCGGGAAGACACCAAAAGGGCACAGGGTAGGGTGCGCATTGCCGTCGGGTTTTGGTACTTCTCCGGTGTACGAATAGAGCGGAACAATGCGTTCACAGAATGCTAGGATTGCGTCATACATAGCCACGTCTATGAACTGCCCCTCGCCTGTCTTGTTGGCGTGGTGAACGGCGCTGATGATGCCGAATGCAGCAAGTGTTGCTGGAATTAGGTCGCCAATGCCTGGGCCGACCTTGGTTGGAGTGCCGTTCTTATCGCCGGTTACGCTCATGATTCCACCCATGGCCTGGGCGATTACGTCGTAGGCAGGCCAGCTGCTGTAAGGGCTACGCCCGGTTCTTGGATCACCAAACCCGCGAATTGCAGCGTAGACCAGTTTCGGGTTAATTTCAGAGAGAATTTCATAGGAAAGTTCCAGACCTTCCATTACGCCGGAGCGAAAGTTTTCCACTAGTACATCAGACTCTGCTACCAGTTTCTTGATGATCTCACGACCCTCATCCGATTTAAGATTAATGGCAATGCTTTTCTTGTTGCGATTTACGCTCTGGAAGTATCCGCCGAAGGGGCGGCGATCTTTTATTTCGGGTGGGAAAGGCACCATGGTCCTTGTCCCGTCGCCAGTCGTCAGGGCTTCAACCTTAATGACATCCGCTCCCTGGTCGGCCAGCAGCATGGTACAGAAAGGACCGGCAAGTGCGCGTGTAAGATCCAAGACCTTGAGTCCCTTGAGAGCGCCCTCTGGTTGAAGGGGGGTCATTTTGAACCCCTTTTTTTGATTTGAACTCTGCGTTCCCCCTCAAAAACGATTACATCGTTTTGGTTGATTCCCCAGTGCCTGAACTTCACAACACCGGAATCCGTGTCCTGGGATTCCTTCTCTAACACTTCACTGAAGGCGTATAGTGAGTCGCCATGAAAGACAGATGCCTTGAGACGTATCTTGTCCATCGACAATTCTCGAACAGCATTCTCTGCCGTATCCTGGGTGGTCATGCCAATAATCATGGCTATAGTGACGCCACCAAACTGCAGGCGTCTGCCGAAGGTGTCTTTGACTGCATCTTCATTAAAGTGACCTTCCGCAGTGTTGAGAACCTGCAGCGTAATGCCAACGTTGTCTGATTCGCACATGGTCTTCCCGCGTGCATGACGAATCACATGGCCAACCTTGAAGTCTTCGTAGTAAGTATTGTCACCGGTAAGTTTTGTCACGTTCATCGTACAGTTTCCGGATTGCGGAAGCGGACAAAGTTGGTTCGCTTGAACTCAATTACCTTTTCACCGAGCTGGTTAAAACCGGATGTTAGCCAGGTGACGATACCCGCATCTTTGTTACTCTTCGAAATACGCTTTGCGATGACCTCGCTTGATGCTGTGATAGTGTCGCCGACGTGAACGTCCCTGATGAACTCACATTCGTCAACACCGAGGAAAAGCCCACCACTTTCGGAAAGATCCTCAACTGACATGCCGAAAGTTGTGTTGAAGACCAACATAGGGTTAGCCAGCATTTTTTCGTGCCCCTGCGTTCGAGCATAGGGTTCATTAAAGTAGAGTGGATTGAAGGCCAGGGTCTGGGTGGAAAACATGGCATTGTCCCCATCGGTTAAGGTTCTTCCCCAGTGATGATGAAAAACCTGCCCTTCTGCAAAATCTTCGAACTGATGCCCCTTTCTGGCAGGGACTGCACGTTGCCTGAAATCCTGTTCTTCCATCAGCTTTAGAGGTTCCTCCTGATCATATCCACAGGGTCCGGATTTTTCTCTCGATACAACTAATATACATTTCGCCCTGCCTCTTGTCAGCATGGGAGTGTGCACTTAGGGCAAGCATGTCAGTACCCATGAAACCCACAGGTTTTTCGCGTAGCATTGCCAGAATCATGAAATAGGTTGAAGTGGCTCGGGAAATGACAGAAAGGATAAAGGTTGGGGGCTTGAACGTAGCCAAGGTTCTACACGAGCTCGTAGAGCAGGAAATAGCACCTGGAACGGGTATTGATCCCCTGGAATTCTGGTCAAAACTGGAATCTCTGCTTGAGGTTATGGTACCCAGGAACAGGGCGTTGCTCGCAAAGCGTGACGATCTGCAGAGGCAGATCGATGAATGGCATAGGGAAAATGCCGGGCAACCACATGATGCTGCAGACTACCTCAGTTTCTTGAAGGACATCGGCTATCTGGTGGAAGAAGGTGACGACTTTGAGATCCAAACGCAAGATGTAGATGACGAGATCGCCCTGGTAGCAGGTCCGCAGCTGGTTGTCCCCATAATGAACGCAAGGTTTGCCCTGAATGCTGCCAATGCGAGGTGGGGCAGCCTGTATGACGCACTCTATGGAACCGATGTAATTTCTGAAACCGCTGGTGCCCAAAAGGGTCGAAGCTACAATCCTGTTCGTGGTGAAAAGGTTATTGCCTATGCGTCTGGCTTCCTCGATGAGGTAGTGCCCCTTGCCGGTGCAAAGCATGCCGATGTCACTGAGTATCTTATTCAGAATGGCAAACTTCTTGCCCGGACCGAGTCAGGTGAAACCTTCCTTTCAACTGTCACCGAACTTGCTGGCTATAGTGGTGATGCAGCTAAGCCAACTGGTATTCTGCTGAAGAATAATGGCCTGCATCTTGAGCTCCAGATCGATAGGACTGATCCGATTGGTAGAGATCACCAGGCAGGAGTAAAAGATGTTTTGATGGAAGCAGCGATTACCACTATCCAGGATTGTGAGGATTCCGTTGCCGCTGTGGATGCTGAAGATAAGGCCATCGTGTACAGGAACTGGCTGGGATTAAACCGTGGTGACCTGGCGGAGGAATTTGAAAAGGGCGGCAAGACCATTCGTCGCTGTATGAACCCGGACAGGGAATACAATGGCCCCAATGGTGAAGCGCTGTCGCTGCATGGGCGCAGCCTGTTGTTGATCAGAAATGTCGGTCATTTGATGACCAGTGATGCCGTATTGCTGGCGGATGGAAGTGAAATTCCAGAAGGAATCCTGGACGGGATGATGACTAGTCTTGCAGCGATGCATGACCTGAAGGGCATTGGGTCACTGCGGAATTCAAGGACAGGCAGCGTCTATATTGTGAAACCCAAGATGCATGGTCCTGAGGAAGTACAGTTCACGGTTGACCTGTTTGCCGCCATTGAAAATGCATTGGGACTTAAACGAAATACGTTAAAGGTTGGCATCATGGATGAAGAGCGGCGAACCACGCTAAATCTGAGAGAGTGTATTCGTGTGGCTGGCGAGCGAGTGATTTTCATCAATACGGGTTTTCTCGACCGGACCGGCGATGAAATCCATACAAGCATGATAGCTGGACCCATGGTGCGAAAAACGCTGATGAAACAGCAACCTTGGATAGCAGCCTATGAGGATTGGAACGTTGACACGGGACTGCATGCTGGACTTGCCGGTAGAGCTCAGATAGGCAAGGGCATGTGGGCGATGCCGGATGAGATGGCGCAGATGATGGAAGCGAAGATCAGCCACCCTGAGGCAGGTGCCAATACCGCCTGGGTGCCGTCTCCCACGGCGGCGACTCTACATGCGATGCACTACCATAAAGTTAATGTCATGAAGCGTCAGCAGGAACTTAAATCAAGGCCTGCACAGGACCTTACTGATCTTCTAAAAATCCCCTTAATGCATGGTGAAAATCTGTCAGACGATGAGGTGCAGCAGGAACTGGAAAACAATGCCCAGGGTATTCTTGGCTATGTTGTTCGCTGGATTGACCAGGGAGTGGGTTGTTCAAAGGTGCCGGACATCAATGATGTGGGTCTGATGGAAGACCGGGCAACCTTGCGGATTTCCTCACAGCATATTGCAAATTGGTTACAGCATGGAATCTGCAGTGAAGAGCAGGTCATGAATACATTGAAAAAGATGGCGGTAGTTGTGGATCAGCAAAATGAAGGTGACGTGAACTATCGTGCCATGTCATCTGATCTGGACAAGAGTATCGCGTTCCAGGCAGCCTGTGACCTGGTGCTGAAGGGGTGTGAACAGCCGAATGGATATACTGAACCCGTGCTGCATGCCAGAAGAAAGGAAGTTAAATCTCATCAACAGTAACTAAATATTAAGATGATACTGTGAAATAATTGGCCCATGGCTACCGATAATAATGAAAAGATCCTCATTGTAGAGGATGAAGCGCTGGTCGCGAGAGAGCTGAAGAGCAGACTGACGCAAATGGGGTGGGTGGTGGTCGGGATTGCCTACGGTGACGAAGCGATCGAGATAGCCAGGGAAACTCAGCCGGATTTGTTGTTGACGGACATCCACCTTAAAAACGGCATTGACGGAATTGATGTCGCACAGAAAATATGTGCGGAAATGGACATCCCGGTAGTATTTCTGACTGCCTATTCAGACGATCAGACGGTTGCAAAGGCAAAGCTGGTCACACCTTTTGGCTTTATTATTAAGCCTGTCGAGAATCGTGAGTTGCAGATCACGATTGAAATGGCGCTGTATAAGTTCCGCCTTGACAAGGAACTGAAAGAAACTCAACAACTTCTTCAAACAGCCCTCAGCTGCATTGGCAGCGCCCTTGTATTTGTAGATGACGCTGGTCATGTTCTAAATCTGAACCAGGATGCCAGAACCCTGTTGGCGACCGAGAAAGCCATAGGTAAAAGCTGGCAGAACCTGCTTAGCCTGTCTGAGGGGACTTCCGTACTAAAGGCGATCAATACGGCGCTGCGCGAAAAGGGGATCGCCCGACTGTCACCCTTTGTTATACAGGTGGCCGACCAGCAAATGAAACTGGTGGACGGTATCGTCGGGCCAATGGATTCAGGCGGTGTGCTGATACTAAGGGAGTTGGCAGATATCAGTGATTCCGTTGAGACGCTAACCACTACCGATGATCTACTGGAGAACCTTGGCCTGGAAACGCTTGCCCCGGGTGATCCAGCGCTTTGCCAGATGTTGATAGCGCCGGACGGCATCGAAGGGCTAAAGGCCAGGAAAGTCATCGAGAAATTATCGCACCAGTTCGACGACTATGTTCGATCGACAGATCTGGTTAGTGTTTTTGCAGGTTCACTGCTGTCGTTAAGCATGCCCTACACCTCGATTTCACAGGGGGAACAGATTGCGAAAACGCTGCTGGAGAAGATCAACAGCAATATTGGTTTCAGTGAAAACACGCATTTCAGTATCGGCCTTGCCCATAGCATTGCCGGAGACAGGCAACCCATAGAGCTGTTTCGTCGCACTACGTTAGCCTTGAACAGCGCGCGCAGTACGGGGGGCAGTAAACTGGTAGTTTGGAACGAAGGTTTAGAAGAGACCAAGTCCAACAGGACCAGCGAAATCCAAATGGAACGTGAGTCCCGTAATGTTGTGTTGCTATGGAATGTAATGAACGTATTGTCCCACGCAGATTCACTTGAAAGCCTGTGCAGAGGATTTTGTGAACAACTGTTTCACTTTTTTAACTTTGACCGCATTGCTCTTCTTGCCAAGAGAAATGCATCACTGGAAGCGACTACCGCATTCATGCAGGGTAAAGGAGCAATAGCATCAATCTCAGAGTTGGACCTCGGGGCAGCTGAATTTGAACTGATTGATAGCCTCATGAATGACGGATCCGGCGATGCAAAGCAGGACAGGGTTTGGTTATTTGATCTCGGGGAGCAGCGCGTGTTATTTCTGGACCCGGTCGCAGCTGAAGATCGCGCGCAAAGTGATTTCCTGATGACACTGGTGGCATATTTTTCAGCCAGCATGTCCCGTTTTGAGTTGGCGCCTGAGTCTGAGCCGGTAGATGACTTCTTTCGAGTCGGTAATCTCATTTACCGCTCACCGCAACTGGGCAGTATCATGGAGAGCGTCAAACTCGTTGCGCCCACAGATGCGACGGTACTCATTACTGGGGATACTGGCACTGGAAAAGAGATGTTTGCCAGGCATGTGCATAATATCAGCCCACGCAGGGACCAGCCGTTTATTATCGTGGATTGCGGCGCCATTGTTGGCAGCCTCATAGAAAGTGAATTATTTGGTCATGTGCGTGGTGCTTTCACGGGTGCCGACAAAAATTTTTCCGGCAGGCTGAAAGAAGCCGATGGGGGCACGCTGGTGCTCGATGAGATCGGTGAGCTGCCTCTTGATGTACAGGTCAAATTGCTGCGTTTTGTGCAGGAACGAGAAATTGCAGCGGTTGGAGCCACGGAATACTTTGCAGTTGATACTCGCATTATTGCAGCCACCAACAAAGATCTAAAGAAAATGGTGGAAGAAGGCACTTTTCGTGAAGATCTTTACTACCGCCTGAACGTATTTACTATCGAAACGCCGAGGCTTAAGGATCGGGAGGAGGACATTCTTCTTCTCGCTGAACACTACCTGCGACTATATGCCCAGCGCTATAGTAAGGGAGCGCTGGGGTTTAGCCTGGAGGCAGAACAGGCCTTGTTACAGTACGAGTGGCCGGGAAATGTTCGCGAGCTGACTAACGTCATTAATCGTGCGGTTATCCTTTGTAAGGACACATCTATCAACCCTATTCACCTGGGTTTGTTTTCGAAGGCAGAAGTGACACCTGTGGCAAAACCGACAGGACAGGTTTCACTGCGAGAACAAATCAGTGAACTAGTCGACCGCTCCCTTGCCATGAACCCAGATCTACCACCCGTCGGTCTGTGGCTGGAAGAGGACCTGATCCTGATCAGCATCGATGACAATTCGGGTGTTCTAAGCAGGGCAGCGAGTAGTCTCGGTATACCGGAGACTACGCTGCGCAGGAAGGTGAACCGTCTCAAGGATATTTACGGTAACGCCATACCTGATCGACCCAGGGGCTGGGTAGATGTCGGCAAGATGTTACCTGAATTGATTGGCAACTCGAGGGAGCATCGGGTGTCAGTATTGGATCTAGTCTCTCAGTCGCTGGCGAGGGAAATCGAAAGTCGCAACCTGCTCCGCCAGGAATCGGCAAGACTGATGGGTGTATCGGTGCCTACCTATCGGAAGTTGATTGGTTAAATTATTGTAGCCTAAGCCGAGTGGGTTAAAGAGAACTTAAGACAGAGAGCAGTGCATCTTCCGTTATGGGTTTGATCATGACTTCATTAGCACCAGCATCAATTGCTCTTTGAATTGTTTCGGGATCGTTGTAAGCGGTAATTATGATTACATTCGCCATGGTCATTTCCTTTACCAGGCGACAAATATCTATGCCATCGAGACCATCACCCTTTAGGTTGATATCGACCAGCACAACATCTGGTTCATATTGAAGGATTAGTTCTGCAGCGGTTGCTCCGCGGGTTGCCATGAATACTATTTCATGCTCGTTTTCTTCCAGTATTCCCTGAAGACCCAGGGCTACCAGTGATTCATCTTCGACTATAGCGATTCTCATTTGTGTTATTGGTCTATTGGAAAAACAATTTCGACGGATGTGCCGGAATCATTGTCCAATACCATTTTCCCTTCCAATTGACGAAGTGCGAGGACAGATATGATACTTATCCCCATTGAAGCAGGATTTTCAAAAGCAGTGGTATCACTAACACCGATGCCATTGTCGGCCACTCTTAAGCAGTAGTTGTTCTCTTCGGTTGCCAGGTAGATATTAATTGCAGAGTTGCTCTGGTTTTTATTGAAAGCGTGTTTCAGCGAATTTGTTACAAGCTCGTTGACGATCAAGCCGCAGACAATAGCTGTATCAATACTCATGACTATCGGATCAACCGATACTGTGATTTCAGGTGTACTCACGTCGGGTGCCTGTTGGAAACTGCTGAGATTCAATGCCAATGCCTTAAGGTATTCCTCGACGTTTATTGTTCGTAAGTCATCTGATTTGTACAGGCTTTCATGAATAAGTGCCATCGCCTGAATTCGACCCTGGCACATACGAAACATTGATTTAATGGAGGCATCATCAATAGATTGCGATTGTATTGTTAACAGGCTGGAGATGAGCTGCATATTGTTCTTAACGCGATGGTGAATCTCTTTGAGCAGCAGCTCTTTTTCAGCCAGCAACGCGGTCTGTTCCCGGGTTCGCTGTTCCACCAGATGTTCCAGGTGATGGACATTCGCCAGCTTCATGCGGTTGGTGATATTGATCCTTATAAACCACAGAGCTAGTGCAGCAAAGGTAGCGTAGAGCAGATAAGCCCACCAGGTTAACCAGGGGGGATTCAGAATGGTGAAGGGGGCTTGAATCGTGTTTTCACTCCAGATGCCGTCACCTGCAGATCCTCTAAACTCGAATATGTAGTCGCCGGGATCCAGATTTGTGTAGGATACATAGTTGTATCTGGAACTTTGCCAGGAACTGTCATAACCCCTGAGTCGATATTTATAAGCATTGTTGCTCGGGTTGGTGTAGTCCAGCACTGCAAGGTCAAAGCCGATATCATTGATGTTGTGTTTAAGTTCAAGCGGGCTGTAAGCCGGTGATGCACGCAGGTCGAATTGCACCTCGCCCTCTCCTGTAATTGATCTAAGTGCAATTGGCGGTCCTTTCGCTGGTGTGGGTAGTCCGTAGCTTACGAACGCGTTGAAGCCGTTAGCCCCACCGAACAACATTATGCCATCGGGAGTCTTCGCGTATGCATTTGTATTGAAGTCATTGTGCTGAGCGCCCTTTTCACGGCCATAGTGCCAGACCGTCCGCGTAGCGGGGTCCAGTTGATTGAGCCCTCGTCCGCTGCTAATCCAGACGTTGCGCTCGTCTACTTCAAGGATGCCATAGATACCGTTTGAAGATAGGCCATCGGCGGTGGTGAAATGATCTTCAAGTGAGTTTGTTTTTTTGTTGTATAAGTGGAGACCTTGATTCAGTGTCCCTAACCACAGACGATCATTTGGTGCGGGCGAAAGAGATACTATTCTATACTTTGGACGGATGTAGGAACTTAATGAAAATGACTCTATATTCAACCTAGACAATCCCACCGCAAGTGAACTGATCCAAAGGTAGTGTCCGTCTGACTTAAGAACAGGGATCGTTGGTGTTTCGGCTTCTTTCTTGGCTTTTCCTGCAATGATTGGAAGGGAGTCATGTAATAGGGTACTAACTGTTTGGAATTTTTTGCCATCAAAATAGAAGACACCCTTGTTGAACACTCCCACCCATACTCGGCCGGTATAGTCTGTTTCAATACTGGTAATTCCGTTTCCAGGCAGACCGCTGTTGTTTGATGAAGTGAAGGTGGCTGTGGAATGATCTGGCTTTAAGACTGTTATGCCAGATTCAAATGTGCCAATCCAAAGGTTACTAGATAAGTCGAATTTTAAGCTAGATATTCGTTTAGAAAGCAGGAGTCGATTTCCAATCACTCTCTTTTCTGAGTCCCATCTCGCTACTCCACCTAGCGTTCCTATCCAGAAGTCCTCGGACTTTGGTGCAACAGCAAATGATGTAATATTGTTATTGGGGAGGCCAGGCTCATTTGATTGGTTAATTCTTGTAAGATAGTTAGTCGTGTCCTTGAAGACTGAGACACCGATGTAAGTTGCGATCCAGACAAGGCCTGCAGAATCTTCAAATAGGTCAACTACAATATCGTGTGATAATGTTTGATCACTGAGTGAGCTTGACAAATATGTTTGGTATGTTCTCGATTTCGATGAATAGATCGCAAGCCCACGACCGGTGCCTACACAGATAGTATTGTTACTTGTCTTCAAGATGCTTCGAATTTCGTTTGACCTTAGTTGCGAGGAATCTCCCATTTGGTGGCGGTCAACGATTTTCAGAGACTGACGGTTAAGGACAAATACGCCCGCATCGTGGGTGCCGACCCACATATGATCTTGCTCTACATTGACCAGCGCACGTATGGGGCTTCCGTTCGGGAGAGTCATATTGGCTGGGGTTGTGTCCTGAGCTGACCTGAACCGATAAACATTGCCCCGGTTGGTCCCTGCCCACACATGATGATCGTCTTTACCGAGGGAGCGAGTGTGGATGCCAGTCATTGCATGGGATACGTCGTGGTTCTCGGCTGAAATGATGGATACACCTCTGTCGTGGGCGACCCAGAGGTTGCCCTGAAGGTCAACCAGCAGGGCATGGATCTTCCTGGCCAGCCACCCGGTACCCGCAAGATGAAACCTCCGGAGCTCGCGTGAATTGGCGGGCCAGAGGTATAGTCCATCATCGGTCGCTATCCAGAGACCATTGTCGCCAGTGGACTCGATGGCTCGTATCGAGTCGTTCGACAATTTTGAGTTTTGTTTGTCGTAAATTTTAAAATTTTTTCCATCATATGAATTTAGGCCTTCTCCGGTCCCAATCCATATCATCCCGGTAGGATCCTGGTGGACATGGTGTATTTGAGAATTGGACAGGCCCTGATCGACTCCCATATTTCTGAAGACAATGTTCGGCCTGTCGACGATACTTGTTGCGAGGCAACTATCACCCAATGATAAAGTCAGTGATAAAGCTAGCAACGTTGCGTATAAGGGGTTCGTGTTCAACCTGCAGGAGTGTTGCCGCATGGGTAGACGGCTTGATGGAACATCAGAGCACCCATTTGCCCGGAATCGATGTTTTCTGTATAAACCCATACACCTTGTTTCCTTATGATGCGGCCGCAAAATGGATGAAACAGACCGGTTGAAAGAGGCGGAATCTCTGATCACGCGGTACTACGAGATTTCCAAAATACGGGATGAAACCGAGAGGGTACGACAGTTTATCGAGATTGACTCCCGCCTGAAAGAGTACTACAAACAGGTACTTCAACCGTTGCATGGTCGACATTTGAGACTGGCGTTCAGTGAACGGTCAGGTGACAAGAGGGGTTTAAGGGTTTTTACTCGACGAGAGGTCAGCCCACGGCCCGAGCAGGAGAAGGCCATTGTTGATTTTACCGAGCGGCTGGATGAGGCCATGGCTTACAGTTCACCATTAGCAAGGTCTTCCGACGATGACGAGGACAATTGAGCCGCCGCCGTCTGTTGTTGTTCGACCATCTCAGTTTGATACATGACCCAGGTTAGTTCAGCGGTTTTCTCTTTGTTTAACACTTGCCCGGTATTCCTTTTGAGGGACTCAATTTTGTTATAGCAGTTGATCAGGCATGCCAGGTCAATCTCGCTGTGGGATCCTGCAAAAGGCATATCGCCGAGTAGCCAGTTAGAGTCCCTTGCCTCCAATTCTTCGAGGTACCCGCGCACTTGGCTGTTTCCAAACAGGAAGTAGCTGCCCAGTTCGCCCGCTTCAAGTTCTTCAAACCGGAAGGTTGGGAACTCAACACACTGGATTGAGCCCGCTCTCACAATAGACTGGAGTTTTGCATTGCCAGGGCCTAGCAGACAGCCCGTTTGTCTAAAACTGACATCCCGGTTCTTATACTTCACCTGCTTCTGCCGCTCGGTCATTAGCGCGCATCTGGACTGACAGATAACGATGAAGGCTCTGCTCCAGCTTTCCTTAAGAATATTTTCGATGCCAGTGTTGAATTCGCCGGGGTTGATGAAAGATAGAACTCTGTGCCTGGGACCAGTTCCATAAACCAGCCAGTTGAGGTTTAGGTTTTCAGCTTCACCCATGAGAGCAAGTTCCTCGGTGCTCGGTAGGGGCTCAGAATCTTTAAACAATCTGTGAATGCGATTATTTGTGAAGCCAAGATCAACCCCCCAAACATGTCGTTTTCGGTCTCGTAGTACGTTGAGTAATCGCTCGACAAATGCTCGTTTGCTTGTATCCATAGAATGTCTATTTATAAAAATTATCTTAACCAACCAGCAATTATATATCTAAATATAGAAATTAGGCAATCTACAATCCACTCTACTCTATTCACAAAGCCAGTCAGCATGCGATCCGCAGGACTGTTGAGCATTCTGTGGGGAAGTGAGTAGCCTTCTTGGATCGACGGAAGGAATCGCTATAATTTCCCATCATCAACCAATATGGCGGAAACAAACGGTCTATATGCGCCGTATATATCCGCCATTAAATTCACTCCAATTTTCTGATATTCTCTAAGTGTATAAAAAACAATGGGATAGAGCAGATATCTAGAATGGCATGAGGTATGCTTTACCTACCTACATCTATAGATAGGTAAGAAGCCGCCATAAGAGCGGTCTTGAATTAGTTGTCATTGGGAGAAGTCAGGATGCGAAGGCGTAACAAAATAACCATATTGTCACTGCTCATTTTCACGCTGGGTTTTAGCCCGGAGGGATTCGCCGAGCATGAGGATACGCTTGCCGCGTATATATGGGCTGACAATAGGCTGGATGTGCAAGGTGTTGATGACAAGCGGGAGGAAGCAGGAAACAAAACCGTACTTTCCGGAGAAAGAAACACTCACAGCCTCGACTGGCGGACTCAACCTCTGCAGCCGCTATTGCCGGATCAGAGGGTCGCGGATTTCCTTTGGAGCGAAGAACAGAGACTTCTATTAGATCCAAAACCAGGTCTGCTGAATCATCAGGGTGATATCTGGGCGGCAAGACACCTTCCCTTTGAACAACAGGTAGGTGTGATGCAAGTAGCCCAGTACCTGTGGGATGAAGAGCAGACCACAGAGATCGCTCAGTACCTATGGGATGAGGAGCAGAGTTTGGAACTAGCCCAGTACCTGTGGGATGAAGAACAGACCACGGAGATCGTTCAGTACTTATGGGATGAGGAGCAGAGTTCGGAAATAGCCCAGTACCTGTGGGATGAAGAGCAGACCACGGAGATCGTTCAGTACCTATGGGATGAGGAGCAGAGTTCGGTACTAGCTCAGTACCTGTGGGATGAAGAGCAGACCACGGAGATCGCCCAGTACCTATGGGATGAGGAGCAGAGTTCGGAACTAGCCCAGTACCTGTGGGATGAAGAGCAGACCACGGAGATCGTTCAGTACCTATGGGATGAGGAGCAGAGTTCGG
>PBRP01000078.1 GCA_002726655.1 Gammaproteobacteria bacterium | reverse complement strand
AGGTTGGTATTGCCCGAGGCAATCTCTTCCGAACCTGACTTCACCTGTGCTGCTGAATCCCTTATCTCAGTCACCACTTCAGTCAACCTGATTATGGTTTCATTGGTGCCGTCTTTCAGGAGCTTGAAGCTACCTTCATAATCAGCATCAATTGTCTGGGTCAGATCACCTCGTGCCATGGTACTGACAACGGCAACCGTGTCATTAATCACCCGTTCATTGACGTCCACCAGGTCGTTGAGGGAACCAGCAAGTGCTTTATAAAACCCCTTCTTCCCGGCAAGTGTTATTCGCTGACTCAGATCACCCTGACCCGCAGCGAAGACAATAGGCTGAATATCTCGCTCAATCACTTCCTCAAGTTTTGCCTGCATGCTGCCAACATCCTTTTTCAGGCGACCAAAACTGCCCTGATAGTCAGCATCAATAGTCTGGGTCAAATCGCCATTGGCCATTGAGCCAACAACCCGCATGGTGTCGTTGATAACCCGGTCGTTGACATCCACCAGATCATTGATTGAACTGGCCAGTTCGGCGTAAAAACCTTCCTTGCCTTCAAGATCAATGCGCTGACTGAGGTCTCCGTTACCAGCAGCACGCACGATAGATTGAACATCCTGCTCAATAACCTGCCTGAGCTGAGACTGCATACTGTTTATATCTGTTTTCAGCTGATCGAAACTACCCTGGTATTCGGCATCAATGGATTGGGACAGATCACCTTGTGCCAAGGCACTGGCAACGGTTACCGTATCGCCAATGATTCGGTCATTCACATCAACCAGATCGTTGATCGAACTGGAGAGTGTGCGATAAAAGCCTTCTTTACCCTCAAGATCTATACGCTGACTTAGATCGCCGCCACCGGCGGCATCCACAATGGCCTGAACCTCTTGTTCAATCACTTCAGAAAGATTGGACTGCATAGTTTGCATGGATTCGAGCAGTTGTCCCGTTTCATCCTTACTGTTGATTTCAATTACGCTGCTTAAATCGCCCCTGGCAATCCTGTCTGCAACGGATACTACCTGAGAAACCTGACCTACAAGATAGCGCGTAATAATGAGTCCGAGCAGTGAAGACAATATCACGCTGACTACCAGTACCACCCAGCTAAATTGAATCATACTGGCGGTCTTTTCCTGGATCAGGGTCGCATCATTGGTTAAGAGGCTCTTCTGATCAGCTGACATTTCCTCAAGCACTACCGCTATTCGTTTTCCCAGTGGTGCTGCTTTTGTACCAAGCCAATGGTTGGCAACATTCCAATCTTTCCCGGCGCGCATTTCCAGCATTTTCGGTGGCAGCGGAGAAAATATTTCCCGGGCTGCACTCATCTTTTTAAACGCAACAGCCTGGTTTTCTGAAAGCAAATGGGCGTTCGACTTGAGATCGCCAAAACGCCGCTCATTCTTCTTCCATAGGGTTTCGTATTTGCCTTTAAAGGTATCGTCCCCCGAGAGCAGAAACACCCTGATATTGGCTAACGACAGCCCCATGGTTCCTCGTACATCCGCCATCATACCCAACAGCGCTTTTCGTTCTGCTGTAGCTTCCAGCTCCGACTCCAGGTCAATCATCCGTGTGATTTCACTGACAATCACCGCAGCCTGTGGTGCCGCCTCATGAAGGAGCATCTTTACTGATGGAACATTATCTTCGGTCTGGGCTATATCCTCGATCTCAATCTGACGTTGTTCAAAATCACCCAGTATTGTCTCGATCTCTTTCAATCGTTCGACATTCTTAGGGTTGGTCCAGTTCTTAGATGCTGCTTTCAGTGTGTCAAATGCTGGCCATATATCATCAGTCCATGCCGCTACCCGTGAAGTCTTAAAGCCATCTTTTCCCAATAGCATCCAGCCTCTTAGCGCTGCTAGAGCGCGATTGGTACCATTGAGCATTTGCAGGCTAGCCATTGCAGTTGGAACCCGCACTTCAGTAATGCGATCAGAAATCGCTGCAGACTCTTCTGTCTGACTGTTGTTGAGCAAAACAATGCCGAATAGTATTGCAGTTACTGCAAAAAAACTGGCACCCAACTTCTTGGCCAAACTTAAATCAAGTAGCATTCTCATGTATCTCTCCTTCTCCTGTAATCCTTTGTTCACTCGGTCACTATTGACCATCGAACATCAATGACCTAACCAATGCACTGTTCGAACTGTAACGACACACCAGAAGCAAACTTTAGAAGCCTGCCCCCCAGGGTGGTGGACTTGTGTACTGCCAGCTGGCAGCAACCTATTCGACACTAACTGCGGTCATAGGATTGTGTCTTCTTTACTTTATGCATCAAGCGTGCCATGTAATTATCACCGCACATTAAATGCCGCTCTCATCCTTCAAAGAGGTAACGCGCTTCAAACGCGCGCATGAAGTCGCACAAATTGTGTAGATTTTTGTATAAATGTGTAGAAATATATTAAAAGATAGTGAAGTACATAAAAGGATTTAGATGGGCTATTGCACCAGCAGAGTTGTTCACTCAGAAGCAACGTATGACCTACAGTGAGAAGCCGAACTCTTTCTGGAAAACGGCAAATTAAGTCAAGTCGGCGGCAGGTCTCGTACCAAAGTCGCCATAATTTTGACAGTGCTGATCTATTTCGCGACAGGATTCAGTGTGACTGATCGCAGAAGGTGATTCATAAATGACTTGAAGGATGGGGTGATAGTTTCTCACCCGGCTCCCCCCTGTGAGGATAATGGTGACCTGAACCAGCAAAATCCAAACCTGATCAAGAACCTTTTAAGTTACAATCCCTTCATGTCTTCCAATTCATCAGCAGCAGGCGCCAAGATCCTGGCAGCCGGTCCAGATGACTTGCCTGACGTCAAGGATATCGCCTATGCCATCTGGTATGAACACTACCCCGGTATTATTACGCATAAACAGATCGCATAAATCCTGGCACTGGACTATTCCCTGGAAACCATGACCAGGGACCTGGCCGCCGGCGTATCCATGGACAAACTGGTCATCGGCGGGGCACTGGCAGGTTTCGCTGCCTATAGAGCAACGGCATCATCAAGCTACACAAACTTTATGTGCTGCAGGCATTTCATGGGCAGGGTCTTGGTTCTATAATGGTGAAACTGCTTGCGTAATTTCGGGGATATATTTGCAGCGCCCGATCAAGATACCCCTTTGAAACACTAGGTAGGTAGTTTATCCTTGCGCTTTCCATTTAACAGAGGCTCCGGTGTCGACACGAGCCAGTGAAACCAGGAGATAAGTCTCCCGGTGGGTTCGTAACAAAAGTTCCGGTAAATCTTCCTGTTGATCCCGTGAGTAACTAAAAGAGGAATTAAGTACATGGCAACCATAGATTTTGGCGGCGTGAGTGAAACTGTCATAATGCGCAGCGAATTTCCCGTACAAAAAGCCCAGGAAGTCCTAAAAGACGAGACCGTGGCCATTATCGGTTATGGCGTCCAGGGGCCTGCCCAGGCCCTCAATATGAAAGACAATGGCATCAAGGTCATTATCGGGCAAGCCAAAGAATTTCAGAAAGACTGGGACAGGGCCGTAGAAGATGGCTGGGTGCCGGGAGAAACCCTGTTCGATATCGCGGAAGCCACCAGTCGGGGGACCATAATTCAGATACTGGTATCCGACGGAGCGCAGCGACTAATCTGGTCGACCGTCAAGGAAAACCTGAACAAGGGAGATGCCCTCTACTTCTCACACGGTTTCTCCATTACATATGCACAACAAACCGGGATCGTTGCGCCGGATGATGTGGATGTCGTCATGGTAGCACCCAAAGGTTCGGGAACCTCGGTGCGCCGAAATTTTCTCTCGGGAGCTGGCATAAATTCAAGCTTCGCCGTGGCACAGGATGCTACCGGCAGGGCGGAAGAACGCTGCATCGCGATTGGTATTGCCGTGGGTTCGGGCTACCTGTTCCCCACGACATTTCAGAATGAAGTATTCAGTGACCTGACCGGTGAAAGGGGAATACTAATGGGTGCCCTGGCTGGTGTCATGGAAGCCCAGTACGAGTGTTTGCGCAAGAACGGCCACTCCCCAAGTGAAGCATTCAATGAAACAGTTGAGGAGTTGACCCAGAGCCTTATCCGTCTGGTCGATGAAAACGGCATGGACTGGATGTTCAGCAATTGTTCCGCTACAGCGCAGCGCGGTGCACTGGACTGGAAAGGACCCTTCAGAGACGCCGTCGCGCCGGTTTTCGAGAAACTCTACGATCGTGTTCAGAGTGGTGAAGAGTGCGAGCGAGTGCTGGAAAGCACCGGGCAAGCAAATTATCAGGCGTCCCTGAATGCCGAGTTGAAAGAGATGCGTGATTCTGAAATGTGGCAGACAGGTGCCGCTGTTCGGGCTCTGAGACCCGACGAGCCCGCCCATGAGGTTTCTGCTACTACCAAGGGTGTCAGTGGCAGAATGGGTGATAACTAGGGTATTTCGGGTACCGAAACAGCTTTTCCAATAAAACGCGATATTGCAATATGCGCAACACGCACGGATCCGGTAGAGAGATCTGGAGTCAAATTAGCTGAAAGGAATCCCAGGTTGCATCTTGTTCGAGTACACTCTTTTGTTCGACTCTTTTTTGTACCGACGCACCCTGGGAATTTCACTCAGATCAGCTCAAAACTCAGCCCAGTCATCATCGTCACTGCCTGTCTTGGCAATGCTTGATTCAGCTATAACTGGCGCCTTTTTCGCAACCGGTAGTTGACGAACATTCGATTGTCTGGCAACAGAGCCGCCAACATCGAAGAAGCCAATCAGATCATCGAGCACCACTGCCTGCTCACCAAGTGATTCGCTGGCAGCAGCCGCTTCTTCTACCAAGGCAGCATTCTGTTGGGTCATCTCATCCATCTGAATCACAGCCTTGTTAACCTCATCAATGCCAGCCGCCTGCTCTTCACTCGATGTGGAGATTTCAGCAATAATGTCTGATACCTTCTTCACTGACGTCATAATCTCGTCCAGAGTCTCTCCGGACTTGTTCACCAGGCGGGATCCTTCCTCTACCTTGGCACCACTATCCTGAATCAACTCCTTGATCTCCTTCGCCGCTGTCGCACTTCGACCGGCTAGATTCCGAACCTCATCCGCCACAACTGCAAAGCCGCGACCCTGATCACCCGCTCTTGCTGCTTCAACTGAGGCATTCAGCGCCAGCAGATTCGTTTGAAAGGCTATCTCGTCAATCACACCGATGATGTCTGCAATCCTCTTGCTGGACTCGTTAATCTCTTCCATGGCCGAAACCGCTTCGCCTACTATTTGACCACCAGTCTCCGCGGTGCCTCTTGCTCCCTGCGCAAGACTGTTAGCAGCATTTGCATTACTCGCATTCTGCTGAATCGTGCTGGTCATCTCTTCCATGGCAGAGGAGGTTTCCTCCAGACTTGCTGCCTGCTCTTCCGTTCTTTGCGACAGGTTGGTATTGCCCGAGGCAATCTCTTCCGAACCTGACTTCACCTGTGCTGCTGAATCCCTTATCTCAGTCACCAGGATCAGGTTGTTCAGGTCATGTTCTCCGATAATCCCCAGTGCACTGGAAATCTGGCTAATCTTGCTGGAGCGCCCATAATATGCGCTGTTGACGATTCTTAGTACACGCGCACTGAGAGATGGATCGAACATAATCAAGTCAGCTAAGTCTCTCCTGCTATGCTCAGGATCTTCCAGCACAGTCCTTATTTTCATACAGGACTCAGGTAGTGACACCAGGCTTCTACAGCCAGCAACCAACGCTTCCGGGGTAACATGTGAAGTCTGCAGAATCATCTCTATTGTCTATTCTTCTTGCCCATACTTATCGACTGACTAACAGGAACCTGAAGCGAATTTTGGGACATTTACCATATAGTCAAATTCAGCTTCCATCATTGAACTGCAGCACTGCAACCATGCACATTAAAATCCTCCATTTTCCTACCGATATAAAAACAGTACGAACGGCAAAAAAGTTAAGCAAAACTGAATAGAACGGTTGGACATGAGGAATCAGACTCTAAATCAACTCTACATAATTCTTGAATCCTTCCGACAGGCTCCACTTTTTACATTGTCGGTTTCGGTTTTTCTGTTCTCAGGGATTATTACCTACCAACAACTCAGTCAACTTAACTGGCAATTAAGTAAGTCCATCTCGCTTGAGAAGGCGGCTTTGTATACTGAGATGCTACAGGCCTTTAACAAGATACAGAATGATGAAGCGAGCCAAGGTGACATACACCATCGTCACATCAAGTCACCTCACTCTCGGATCGAGCATCAAGTAACTGATTTCCAAAAAGAATATGAAAAAAGTGCTTTGGTAGCGCTTAAGGCGTCAGAGACACAACCCTATTATGAATTCGAAGAATTGGCTAGCGGATCTGTCCTGCACTATTCGATGACAGGCAGCCACATCAACGAATGCGTCGACTGCCCCAGTGAAGGATCGAGAGTTCTGGATAGCATGATAGAGATCACCATGCCTGTTAAACCCTATGAATCAATTCCCGGAAGACCGTTGCTTGGAATTCTAATTGCCATGACAAGTTGCATCATGGCAGCGATATTGGTGACTACGTTGATGACCCGGCACCTTGCAAGGCAAGCACGCGAGATTGAACAAACAATGAAGACTCGTATAACCAGTTTGCGTGAGACCAACGAATTGCTTAACAAAGATGCAGAGGGCTTGAGACGAAAATACGATGAACTTCAACAAGCCAATCGTGAATCAGCCATATTCAACGACGTCATCACGGAACGGGGTTTGTATCTGGCAGAGCCTAAACAACCACTTGATAAACATGTCAGCAAATACCAAACATTCGAACCTGATATTCGTCGCTCAGCTGTCAAGGCCAGATGATTGGTGCTTAACCACAGGCTCTGTCCTGGCATCGATCAATTGATGGCTGGCAGGTAACTTGATTAGATTGGTAGGTCCACAACCTCCAATATCGCTTCAATCAATACGGGTCCTGGTTCACTCATGGCTGCTGCGAACTGTTTGTTGAACTCTTCCGCACTGGTAGCACGACCCCCTCTAACACCCATCCCCTCGGCCAGTTTCACAAAGTCGAGGTCCGGATTACCTAGATCCATCATATCCAGGGTTTTCTTGTTCATGGATTGTGCCCCCACTCGCGCCAGTTCAATCTGCAAGATCTGATACTTCCTGTTGGCAAATATTACCACGCAAATATCCAGGTTTTCCCTCGCCATCGTCCAGAGGGACTGGATCGTGTACATGGCTCCGCCGTCACCCTGGAGACATATCACTTTTCGTTCAGGACATGCGACTGCAGCGCCGATTGAAGTGGGCAGACCAAAGCCGATCGATCCCCCCGTAAGGGACAGCCAGTCATGGGGTTCAGCTGTTTCACTCAAGGGGTAGGTAAGAAAACCTGCGGTCGCACTTTCATCAACTACAACGGCATCAGTTGGCATCAGTTCTGTAAATGCCCTGGCGACAGTCTCTGGCGAGAGGCTACCAGTCGCCAGCCCTGGCTTTACCAGCTGCTGTCTTCTCAGGTTAAACTTACTGGCATCAAGTTCATCAACAAGTTTCTGCAGAGCATCTTCAGCATCCTCAGACACTTCTGCCAGGGTATGCAATGTGCTACCCGGCGGGTAAAATTCACTGGCCTTCCCT